>JBIOUP010000229.1:0-12604 GCA_044867305.1 Dermatophilaceae bacterium | reverse complement strand
TGCTGAGGACGCGTCAGCGGCGAGCGACGCTGTCGCCGCACGGCCCTAGCCGCGGCTGGTGTAGTTGGGCGCCTCTGCCGTCATCTGCACGTCGTGGGGGTGGGACTCCTTCAGCCCGGCTGCGGTGATCCGGACGAACCGGCCACGCTGCTGCAGCTCGGGAATGGTCTGGGCGCCGACGTAGAACATCGACTGGGCCAGGCCTCCGACGAGCTGCTGCACCACCGAGGCGACCTGCCCGCGGTAGGCAACCTGCCCTTCGATGCCCTCGGGCACGATCCGGTCGTCGCCGACCACATCGGGCTGGAAGTAGCGGTCCCTCGAGTATGCCTTCTTGCCCCGAGAGCTCATCGCAGCCAACGAGCCCATGCCCCGGTAGGACTTGTACTGCTTGCCGTTCACGAAGATCGTCTCACCCGGGCTCTCCTCGCACCCGGCGAGCAACGACCCGAGCATCACGGTGTCGGCGCCGGCGACCAGCGCCTTGGCGATGTCTCCTGAGTACTGCAGCCCGCCGTCGGCGATGACCGGCACCCCGGCCACCTTGGCCGCCTGGGCCGCCTCGTTCACCGCGGTCACCTGCGGCACGCCCACGCCGGCGACGACGCGGGTGGTGCAGATCGACCCGGGACCGACGCCGACCTTGACCGCATCGGCTCCCGCGTCGATGAGTGCCTGGGCCCCCTCGCGGGTGGCCACGTTCCCGCCGACCACCTGCACGGGCTGGGTCGAGGGGTCTGCCTTGAGCCGTTTGACCATGTCCAGCAGCGGGCGGGCGTGCCCATGAGCGGTGTCGACCACAAGGACGTCGACCCCCGCGTCGATGAGCCGGTGCGCTCGCTCCCAAGCGTCGCCGAAGTACCCGATGGCGGCGCCGACCAACAGCCGGCCATGGGTGTCCTTGCTGGCCAGGGGGAACTGTTCGGACTTGACGAAGTCCTTGACGGTGATCAGCCCGGCCAGCCGACCCTGCTCGTCGACGATGGGCAGCCGTTCGCGTTTGTGCCGGCGCAGCAGCAAGGTGGCGTCCTCGCGGGAGATTCCCACCGGAGCGGTGATGAGCGGCGTCGGGGTCATGACGTCGCGGACCAGGGTGTCGCCCCACTCCAGGACCGGCGTGAAGCGCAGGTCGCGGTTGGTGATGATGCCGATGAGGCGGTTGTCGGGGTCAACGACAGGTAGGCCGGACACGCGGTACTGACCGCACAGTCGGTCCAGCTCCTCCAGCGTGGCCCCCGGACCGATGGTGATCGGGTTGGAGATCATCCCGGTCTGGGTGCGCTTGACGACGTCGACCTGGTAGGCCTGGTCCTCGACCGACAAGTTGCGGTGCAGCACCCCGATCCCGCCCTGACGCGCCATGGCAATGGCCATGCGGGCTTCGGTCACGGTGTCCATGGCCGAGGACACGAGGGGCACCCGCACGGCGATGTCGCGGGTAAGCCGGCTGGTCGTGTCGACCTCGGTTGGTGCGACGTCGGTCTCGCCGGGCAGCAGCAGCACGTCGTCGTAGGTCAGACCCAACGTGGCGAACGGGGCGAAGACCTCGGATCCCTCAGCCATTGACCAAGTCTAGGGGAGCGGGTTGGCTCTCGTCGGCCACCGGGTGCGGGCCTGCTGCCTCGACAACGTCAGTGGCTCCCCTCCGCAGAACGAAGAGGAGCCACTGGTGTGCTCAGACGCTACGGACCCTCTCGGCCTGCGGGCCCTTGGGCCCCTGCGTCACGTCGAACTGGACCCGCTGCCCCTCGTCGAGCGAGCGGTAGCCGCCCGTGTCGATCGCCGAGTAGTGCACGAACACGTCCGGGCCGCCGCCTTCTTGGTCGATGAAGCCGAAGCCCTTCTCAGCGTTGAACCACTTGACCGTACCTGTAGCCATGGTGCCACTTCCTTCTGCGTGTGAGACGCACCACCGTGGTGCGGCCCCTGGCTGCGGTGTCCCATGACCGGGTCCGGCTAGCGAGTGCCCGGGTAATGAAAAAGCCCGCCAACGTGAAGGCGGGCCTTGCTCTAACGAAAGAACTGCGACTGCAACCTTTCCTAGGATAACACCCTTACTGGATGCGGGGTCCGGCCAGGGGTCATACTGGGGGTGATGAGTACACGATCCGCCGGCCGGCGGCGCCACCTGCCCACCAGTCCCTTCAACGACCAAGCAGCGCCGGTGATCGAGCGGTTCGCCCTGCAGGACCGAGTCACCCACGACAAGTACGGCCTCGGGCGAGTGGTGCAGGCGGGAGAGGACTCGGTCATCGTCGATTTCGGCTCCCATCAGATCAGGATCGCAAGCCCGTTCGTCAGGCTGACCAAGTTGGACGTCCCGGACTAGGCGCTTCTTTACCAACCTTTGACCAAGCGCTGACCAACCGCTGGACCAACGCAGGCTACCGTCCAGTAACACCGGCCTAGCAGGGTGGACCGGGCAACGAGCAACCCGCATGGGGAGGATGCATGGCGGAGATCTCGCGACTCCCGGGACCGAACGCAGACCAGTGGAACTGGCAGCTCAGCGGCGCGTGCCGCACGTTCGGGCCCGAGGCATTCTTCCACCCCGAGGGCGAGCGGGGCCACGCCCGCCGTGACCGCGCCGCCGCCGCCAAGAGTGTCTGCGGCGCGTGTCCCGTTCTGGCCCAATGCCGCCGGCACGCGTTGCGAGTGCGCGAGCCCTATGGCGTATGGGGCGGGCTCACCGAGGAGGAACGCGAGGCGGTCCACGCCGGGCGCCTGGCCATCCCGGCCTGACCGCGGGCCGCGCAGCGTCCGGCCGCCGACGGCATACGAGAGCAGGGCCGCACCCACCGGCTGGGGGCGCGGCCCTGCTCGTATGCCGTGCGGCTCGCCTAGTGGCCGTGCCCGTGCCCGGCGGCCGGGGCGGGCTCCTCTTCCTTCTTCTCCACGACCAGGGTGTCGGTCGTGAGGATCATGGAAGCGATCGACGCCGCGTTGCGCAGCGCGGAGCGGGTGACCTTGACCGGGTCGATGACCCCGTCCTTGACCAGGTCCAGGTACTCACCGGTGATCGCGTTGAGCCCCTCACCGAGCGGCAGCTCGGTCACCTTCGAGGTCACCACGTAGCCCTGGAAGCCGGCGTTCTCGGCAATCCAGCGCAGCGGCTCGGCACAGGCCTTCTTGACGATGGCCACGCCCGTCGCTTCGTCGCCGGTGAGGCCGAGGTCGTCGGCCGCGACCGCCGCATGGATGAGGGCGGTGCCACCACCGGCGACGATGCCCTCCTCGATTGCGGCCCGCGTGGCCGAGATCGCGTCCTCGATGCGGTGCTTCTTCTCCTTGAGCTCCACCTCGGTGTGCGAGCCGACCTTGATGACGCAGACGCCGCCGGCCAGCTTGGCCAGGCGCTCCTGCAGCTTCTCGCGGTCCCAGTCGGAGTCGGTGCGCTCGATCTCGGCCTTGATCTGGTGGATCCGCGCGTCGACGTCGTCCTTGGTGCCCAGGCCCTCGATGACCGTCGTGTTGTCCTTCGTCACGACGATGCGCCGGGCCTGGCCGAGCACGTCGAGGCCGGCCTGGTCGAGCTTGAGGCCGACCTCCTCGGCGATGACCTGACCGCCGGTCAGGACGGCCAGGTCCTGCAGCATCGCCTTGCGGCGGTCGCCGAACCCAGGCGCCTTGACCGCGGCGACGTTGAAGGTGCCACGGATCTTGTTGACGACGAGCGTGGAGAGGGCCTCCCCTTCGACGTCCTCGGCGACCACGAGCAGCGGCTTACCGGCTTGAACGACCTTCTCCAGCACCGGTAGCAGGTCCTGAATGGCCGAGATCTTGCCCTGGTTGATGAGGATGTAGGCGTCCTCGAGAACGGCCTCCATGCGCTCGGCGTCGGTGACGAAGTAGGCCGAGATGTAACCCTTGTCGAACTGCATGCCCTCGGTGAACTCGAGCTCGGTCGCGGTCGTCGAGGACTCCTCGACCGAGATGACGCCGTCCTTGCCGACCTTGTCGAACGCCTCGGCGATGATGTCGCCGATGCTGTCGTCCTGTGCCGACAGAGCGGCGATCTTGCCGATCTCGTCGGAGCCCTCGAGCTCGCGAGCGTTCTCGAGCAGCCGGTCGTTGATCGCTTCGACCGCCTTGTCGATGCCCCGCTTGAGCGCCGCCGGTGCGGCACCCGCGGCGACGTTGCGCAGGCCTTCCTTGACCATCGCCTGGGCCAGGACCGTGGCGGTGGTGGTGCCGTCACCGGCGATGTCGTTGGTCTTGGTCGCGACCTCCTTGGCAAGCTGAGCGCCGAGGTTCTCGTAGGAGTCCTCCAGCTCGATCTCGCGGGCGATGGTCACGCCGTCGTTGGTGATCGTGGGGGCGCCCCACTTCTTGTCGATGACGACGTTGCGCCCCTTAGGGCCCAGCGTCACCTTGACCGCGTTGGCGAGCGCGTCGACACCACGCTCCAGTGACTTGCGTGCGGCGTCGTCGAACTCCAGCGTCTTAGCCATGACTGTCCTTCTCCTCGCGTCGGCTCGTTGGGTCAGCCGACGATGGCGAGCACGTCGCGAGCCGACAGAATGAGGTACTCCTCGCCGCCGTGCTTGATCTCGGTGCCGCCGTACTTGCTGTAGATGACCCGGTCCCCCACCTTGACGTCGAGCGGGACGCGCTCGTCACCATCGTCGTTCCAGCGGCCGGGGCCGACGGCCAGGACCTCGCCCTCCTGGGGCTTCTCCTTGGCGGTGTCCGGAATGACCAGCCCCGAGGCGGTCTTCTGCTCGGCTTCGAGCGACTTGACCAGGATGCGGTCTTCGAGCGGCTTGATGGAAACCGACACTTCGGTTGTCCTTCCCTTCGGGAATGTCCTTGAACGGATGAGTGGTGCCCCGCTGGCCTCGCCGTCGCGGGGGTCGACGCCGGCTGGGCGTTAGCACTTCGAGGGTGAGAGTGCTAATGCAAATCTAGGTATGCCGTTAGCACTCGGTCAAGTTGAGTGCCAACCGGCACGCCGGGGACCGTCGCCCGCCGCGCTCTGGTGGGTGCCCCGCCGCCGCCCGGTCGATGTGCTACCGCCCTCTGCCGCCCACCGCGAGTCGATGTGAACCCGCCCTGACCGCCGACTGCCTGACCGCCGACTCGGGATCACATCGACTCCGCAACAGCGGCGAGTCTGCCACCATCGGCCTCGTGGATGCGGCGCTGGTGGGCCGGCTCGTCGACGGGGACGGCGCGCGGTTGCTCGCCGAGCTCGGCGCGTATGCCGAGGACCACGCGCTCGCCGCCGCGGCGCGGTTGCGCGCTGCGGGCCAGGATGCCGACCTCGTCGCGGCCGTCCTCGCCCAGGCCCGGCTGCGCGCCAAGGCCGCCGCGATGTTCGGGGATCGGGCCGCCACCATGCTCTTCACGTCGGACGGGCTCGAACAGGCCACCCGTCCGGAGCTCGCAGACCGGCACGCACAGCGGTTCCTCGATGCTGGGATCGCCACGGTCTCCGACCTCACATGCGGCATCGGCTCGGACGCCATGGCGTTCGCGGCCGCTGGACTGGCCGTCCACGCCCTCGATGCCGATCCGGTGGTGGCTGCCGTCGCCGCCGCAAACCTGCGTCCCTGGCACACCGCGACGGCCCGGGCCGGCCGCGCTGAGCAGGTGCCCCTCCTCGATCTGGCGAGTGACCGGCATACCGGCGCGTGGCTGGACCCTGGTAGGCGTCGCTCCGGCGTGTCGGACCGGCAGGGCCGTGCCACGCGAACCTTCTCCCTGCAAGCGATGTCGCCGACCTGGGCGTACGTGCTGGACGTCGCCGCGGCCGTCCCGGCGACCGGCGTCAAGCTGTCGCCCTCGTTCTCTGGCGGCGCCAGCCCAGTGGACGCCGAGTCGCAGTGGACCTCGTGGCGCGGCGAGGTGCTCGAATGCGCCGTGTGGTGGGGTCCTCTCGTGCGGTTCCCGGGCCGATCAGCGGCGGTATGCCGGCCGGGCGCCAGCCCAGGAACCGTCAGTGAGCACGTCGTCACCGAGGCCGACGCCCCAGGTGACGCTGTGGTCATACAGCGCTTGGGCGAGCTCGGTCCGTGGCTCTACGAGGCGGACAAGGCCCTCCTGCGAGCCGGGCTGACCGGCGCCGTCGTCGCCCAGGTCGAGGGGTCCGAGCTCGCACCGGGCATCGGATTGGTCAGCTCAGCGCGCGTCGTCGACGTCGCAGTCGCCCGCCGGTATGCCGTGCTCGAGGCGATGCCCTTGCATGTCAAGGCTCTTCGCGCCTGGCTTCGCGAGCGCGGCATCGGCCGGGTCACCGTGAAGAAGCGCGGGAGCCCCGTTGACCCTGATGCGCTGCGCCGCCAGCTGACCACGAGGGCATCGGCACACGCCCTCCTCCTGGTGACCACCGTGGCAAGGGACTCGGTGGTGTTGGTCCTCGAGCCGGCCTGAGACATCCTCGACAGGAGGGCTTGCGACGCGACAACGGCGCAACCGCTCCTTTCGAGCGTCCCACGCTCCCCGGTTAGCTTCCGAACGTACCGTCATGGGTGGTTACAGCCGAGGGTTGGGTTGGGCGCCGATTCGCTGGACGGCGTCCGCGCCGGCTCGGGCCGCCGCCACGAGGGCGGTATGCCGGTCCGCACCGTCCGCGAGAGCGGCGGCCAGCGCGCCGCAGAAGGCGTCGCCGGCGCCGGTGGTGTCGAGCACATCGTCCGGCGGTACCGCCACGGCGTCGACGCGAAGCCCGTCCCACTGGACACCGGCCGACCCGAACGTGATCAGCAGCGACCGCGGAACCAGACCGGAGTCCGCCAGCGCGGCGGCCTCGTGTTCGTTGACGACCATCGGGTCCGCGAGCGAGACGACGTCCCGCGCCAAGGGGGCAAAAGGAGCGGCGTTGAGCACGACTCGGGCACCGACAGCGGCGGCTCGCCGGATCGCCGCCTCAGTCTGGGGGATCGGCAGCTCGAGCTGGCAGAGCAGCACGTCGCCGGGTGCAAGGTCGTCGACTGTCGGTATGGCGAGCTCGTTGGCCCCGGGGATGACGACGATCTGGTTCTCGCCGGCCTCGTTGACGGTGATCCACGCCATGCCGGTCGGCCGGCCGGCCGCGACGCTGAGCCGGGTCTCGATCCCGAGCGCCGCCAGTCGGGCGGCGTATGCGTCGCCGAAGTCGTCGTCGCCTACCGCTGCGACCAGGATGACCGACGCTGCGGCCGCCGCAGCCGCGACCGCCTGGTTGGCGCCCTTGCCGCCGGCGAGGCGTTGCACCGGACCCTGGGCGAGCACGGTTTCACCCGGACGTGGATGCCGGGCCACGCGTGCGACCAGGTCGACATTGACGGAACCGAACACCACGACCCGCCCCATCAGCGCACCGCGCCCAGCCAGAGACCGGCGTACCGGGGGCCGTCGACATCCACCGCAACCCGAACGATGGCCGGTGCGACGCCGTCGGTGGGTTCTGTTGTGGCAGAACGTGGCTCCGAGCCAAGGATGCGTCCGCGTCGGCGCGTGAGGTCGACGGTGACGGGTAGCTCTTTGCTCGTCAGCCCGTCCGGCTCGATGACGGCGCAGACCGCCCCGGCGTCGCCGATGGTGGCCGCGTCGGCGCCGAAGCGGTCGCACTGGAAGATGAGGAGGCGTCCGGCGAGCTCGGACGCGGACCGGCCGCCACGGCATACCAGCTCGTGCGCATCGGCTCGGGTGAGCGTGGGTCGATAGAAAACGTCGAGCGGGTACATGGTCAGCGGGATGTCCAGCTCCGTGCTCGCCGCAAGCACCATGGCCGCGGCCTCGGGATCGTGCCGGACGTTGAACTCCGCGCCAGCGTCCTCGTCGGCGAAGCTGCCGCCCATGACGATGATGTCCCGCAGCCCGGCGGCCGCATCGGGCCACGTGCGCAGCAGTAGCGCGACGTTGGTCAGCGGAGCGAGGGTGACCAGAGTGACCTGTTCGCCGGCGCTCGCTGCGTCGAGGAGGCTATCGCGCAGCAGCTCGACAGCGTGCCGACGGTCGGGGCGCACGTCCGGCGCGGGCCAGCCGAGATCGCCCATGCCGTCACGTCCGTGGGCGAGCCGTGGTTCCCCTGCCGGCCCGAGCAATGGCCGCTCGGCCCCTCGCGCGACCGGTACGTCCGCCCGCCCGCAGGCCTGCAGCACCGTCAACGTATTGCGCACGACGTCGTCCACCCGGGCGTTGCCGCCGACGCAGGTGACCGCGCGCAGGTCCAGATCAGGGTGGGCGGCGGCCAGCAGCAACGCGCACGCGTCGTCGACGCCCGTGTCCACGTCGAGGATCATCGGCCGCATGCCGCGAGCCTAGGCCCCCATCGATAGGGCAGTAGCGGCTGTTATTCCGCCCGCAGAACAGCATCAAGTGACCTTTCGACGCGCGAAAAGGCGTCAGGCGACGACCTCGGTCACCGGCATCGACGAGTCTGCCGGCAGAGCCAGGTCGGACGGCTCGCGGCCGTTGGCGAGCAGCTGGGCCCCGAGCGCCGCGACCATGGCGCCGTTGTCCGTGCACAGTGCCGGACGGGGCACCCGCAGCCGCACACCGGCGACATCGCACCGTTGCTGCGCCAACGCCCGCAGGCGGGAGTTCGCCGCCACGCCGCCGCCGATGAGCAGGTCCCCGACCCCCTGCTCACGGCAGGCGTCCAGGGCCTTGCGGGTCAGCACGTCGACCACCGCTTCCTGAAAACTGGCCGCCACGTCGGCAACTGGCACCGCCTCGCCGGCCGCCTCACGCAGCTGGACCCACCTGACAACCGCCGTCTTGAGTCCCGAGAAGGAGAAGTCGAAGCGGTGTCGTGCGAGGTCCCGGCCGCTGGTGAGACCTCGGGGAAAGTCGATGCTCACTGTGCCCTCCCGGGCCGCCCGGTCGATGTGCGGGCCTCCGGGGAACGGCAGTCCCAACACACGCGCGATCTTGTCGAAGGCTTCACCCGCAGCGTCGTCGATCGTTGCGCCGAGCGGACGCACATCACTGGTCACGTCGCCCACAAGCAGCACGGACGAATGCCCACCCGAGACGAGCAGGGCGACGGTCGGCTCGGGCAGGGGGCCGTGCTCCAGCACATCGACCGCGACGTGTGCCGCGAGATGGTTGATCCCGAAGATGGGCCGGTCCAGCGCCAGGGCCAGGGACTTGGCCGCCGCAAGGCCCACGAGCAGGGAGCCGGCCAGACCCGGCCCGGCCGTCACGGCCACCGCGTCCACGTCACCGAGGACCACGCCGGCCTCGCGACAGGCCCGCTCGACCGTTGGGGCCATCGCCTCCACGTGGGCTCGGCTGGCCACTTCCGGCACGACCCCTCCGAAGCGGGCGTGCTGCTCGACGCTGCTCGCGACAGCGTCCGCGAGCAGCACGGACCCGCGCACCAGCCCCACGCCGGTCTCGTCGCAGGATGTCTCGATCCCGAGGACCAGTGGCTCGTCGGCCATCACGGCTCCCGCAGCCGCAGCCGCAGCACGTAGGCATCCACGTCGTCAGGCTGGTAGTAGCGCCGCCGCACCGCCACCCGCTCGAACCCTCGGCGCTCGTACAGCCGCAACGCGGCATGGTTGTCCGCGCGCACCTCGAGCAAGACCGAGGCGGCGCCGCGCTGGGCGGCCCGCCGGAGCAGCTCCGACACGAGCCGCTCGCCGAGACCGCAGCGCTGGTATGCCGGTGCCACGGCGAGCGTCATGATGTCGGCGACCGTCCCCGCATGGCTGATGCCGGCATACCCCGCCACCTGCGGCGGGTCCACGGCACCCGGATCTCCAGCACGGGAGTCGTCCGCGACGACGTACTCCCGGCGAGGTCGCTCGGCCAGCTCAGCCCACCACGTCGCCGAGGTCCACGCTTCGCCGGGAAACAAGACCGCCTCCAGCCGGCTCAGCGCCTCGATGTCGGTCCAGGCCATGTCCCGAAGCCTCATCCGAGCACGAGCTTGGGCGCCACCGGCGCGGCGACGTCAGGGCGGCGAAGGTAGCGCGGGGCAGGCGGGTCCAGCTCCTCCCCGCGAGCCAGCCGGTGCACGGCGACCTCGGCGACGGCGGCGGCGGAGACGTCACGCGGACCGATCGGACGCGCGAACAGCTCGGCGTAGAGCAGCGGTCCGCGCCCGGCTGTCGGCAGGGAACGCAGCCACTCGGGCAGCTCTGCGGGTCGGCCCACCGCGGGGCCTTCGACCCTGGCGGGCGGCGAGCCGGCATACCGGGCCCAATAGACCTCCTTGCGGCGCGCGTCCGTGGCGACGAGCAGCCCCCCGAGCCCGGACTCGGTGACCGCCTCGTGGGCAAGGGCGTCGAGGCTGCACACCCCGTGCAGGGAGGCCCCCGTAGCCATCGCCAGCATCGTCGCCGTGACGACGCCGACCCGGAGCCCGGTGAACGGTCCTGGCCCGACACCCACGACGACATGGCTCAGGTCCGACGGCGCAGCCTGGCGTGCCCGCAGCACCTGCCGGATGCCAGGAGCAAGCCGCTCACCGTGGCCACGCACGTCGACAACGCTCGACTGGGCGAGCACCGCCCGGCCGTCGTGCAGCGCCACGGTGACGGCACTCGTCGAGGTGTCGAGGGCCAGCAGCAGCATTGAGTCAGGCTAACGGGCCGCCCAGCAGGCTCCGCAGGGCGCCCGCGGCGGCCGGGTGGTTCCAGCGAGGACCGATGCCGACCAGGCGCGCGGTGCGCTGGGTGCGGCCCTCGAGCATGACCTCGAGCCGGTCGCTGCTGAGCGCCTCGGCGATCCCACGGCCCCATTCGACGACGACGACGCTGTGGTCGAGGTCGGCGTCCAGGTCGAGGTCGTCCATCTCCATGGTGGTGCCGAGCCGGTAGGCGTCGACGTGGACCAGGTCGGGGCCTCCGGCCAAGGAGGGGTGGACCCGGGCGATGACGAAGGTCGGGGAGGTCACCGGTCCACGCACGCGGAGCCCCTCACCGATGCCCTGGGCAAGCGTGGTCTTGCCAGCCCCGAGGTCGCCGGTCAGCAGGACCAGGTCGCCGCGGCGCAGGAGCATGGCCAGCCGCCGCCCCAGTTCCGCAGTGGCCCGAGGGGTCGGCAGCCGCAGGTTCACCGCCACGGCGGTGGACATCGTCGGGTGGGCCGCGACGTCAGCCATGCGATCGGTGACGTCCCTTGCCGTGCAGGCCCTCTCGCAGGGCGCGCTTCTTGGCGACGTTGGACAGGATCTGCGTGACTGTCGGCTTCTGCTCGATGTCGACGTGGCGCTCTTCGGCGCGTTGGGCGCGCTCGAGCAGCCCGATGAGCTGGTCGTTGAGCAGGTCGGGGTGCTCCAGCATGATGACGTGGCCGCCGTCGCGGATGAGGATGTGCTCGGCGCCGGGAATCGCCTCGACGATGGAGCGGCTGTGCTCGGGCGGGGTGAGGATGTCTCGGGTGCCGTTGAACACCAAGGTCTCCACGCCCGCGAAGTGCTCGAGCGCGGCGGTCTTGTCGTAGCCGCCGAAGGTCGGCACGAAGTCGGACATCACGGTCAGCTCGGTGTGCAGGATCATCTTCGCGGTGAGCCGCACGATGCTGCGCGGGACGGGCGAGGCGAAGGAGTAGCGCTCGACGAGGAACTCCTCCAGGTCTCGGTTCGCCTTCAGCACCGACTTGACCAGCTCGGGGCGTCTGGACAGCTGCTCGAACAGGCGCGGCCCGAACCGTTCCAGCGCGGCCTTGCCGGCGGAGGCGACGAACGCGCCGTTGGCAAGGGGTATGCCGCCCGGCGAGGTCGCGACGCACCCGAAGGCCACCACGCGCTTTTCGACCACCTCGGGGAACTGCTCGGCGAGCGACATCGCCGTCATGCCGCCCATCGAGTGGCCGACGAGCGCGAGCGGCCCCTCGGGCGCGGCAGCCTGAATGACGGCATACAGGTCCTGGCCGAGCTGGTCCATCACGTCGCCGTCGGTCTTGGCGTACCCCGACTGGCCGTGGCCGCGCTGGTCCCACGTGACGACCCGGTAGCCGGCCCGTTTGAGGGCGCGCCGCTGCAGCACCCAGCACTCCCCCGAGAGGCAGTAACCATGGGAGAAGACCACGGTCGGCCGCTGTCGGGCGTCGGTCTCGCTCACCGAGTCCGCGGTCGGCTCGTCGACGGCCACGAACAGCGGAACCCCGTCCGTGGCAATGGCGATGACCTCGTCCGAGGGCGGCTCGACGAGGCTGGCGTACTCGGGCAGCGCTTCGTCCTCGCGGCGGCGCAGCCGGTCGGCGACCAGACCGGCAGCCCCCACTGTGGCGGCAGCGCCCGCGGCGCCCAAGCCGATGCCAACCCCGAACAGGCTGGGCCGTCCCCGGCTCACCCGGCCACCTCCTCGCCTCGCAGGTACACGCGTTGTACCCGTGGTCCGACCCTGGTCACGATCTCATAGCTGATCGTGCCCGTGGCATCGGCCCACTCCTGGGCGCTGGGCCCGGCCGGGTCGCTGCCGAAGAGGACGACTTCGTCGCCGGCCTCCGCGGGACTGTCGGGGCCGAGATCGACGACGATCTGGTCCATGCACACGCGCCCGGCGATCCGATAGCGACGCCCCGCCACCGCCAGTGGGCCGACACAGGAGGCGTTTCGAGGTATGCCGTCCGCGTAGCCGAGCGGGATGAGCCCCAGCCGGGTCTCGGTCCGGGTGAAGTACTCGTGACCGTAGCTGACGCCCTGCCCGGCGGGCACGGTTTTGAC
>JBIOUP010000228.1:0-3995 GCA_044867305.1 Dermatophilaceae bacterium | reverse complement strand
CTCCGCTCAGGCAGGGAGGTTGAGATGAGGTGCCCGGGCGCTGATCGTGGAAGATCCTGTACCTCAGAGGTAGGCATAATTCGGCAGTATTGGCCCTGACAGCCGCCCCTTGCGCAGGCGGGTCGCCAGCCCATCCACGGAGCACGGGACGCCGCCAGGCCTATCCACCCACGGCATGCGGCGCTGAGACGGAGTGGCCGTGCGGACAGATCGTGCAAATCTGTCGGGGTCCGGGCACGGGTGATCTTCCGCGCTCGGGTACCAGTCCCCGCATGCCGCGTTCACCCACGCCTCATCCGCCCAATGGTGGGTAGCAACGCCGAGAGCAACTCGGCGCCACTCAGGGCTATGTGCTGCAGGACATAGCCAAGAAGGGTGCCTTGTCCGCCGCCCGATGCTCCAGCGACGCCGCGAAATGCACTCTGCGGCAGTTCTGTTGCAAAGCGGCAGGTATATCTACCGACAAGCCTCCGCAACTGCCGCCTGGCCCGCCAACTGCCTTCTCGCGCGGCAACCGCCGATTCGCAGAGAAAATGCCGCAGCATGCAGACGCGGGTCCAGACGACCCTCGAGGGCTCGGCAACGCCGCCCTCTCAGGCTTCCACGCGGTCGCCCGTGATGCGGTAGACGTCGTAGACGCCCTCGACCTTGCGCACTGCCCGGATCACGTGGTCGAGGTGGGACGGATCGCCCATCTCGAAGGTGAACCGGGAGGACGCGATCCGATCGCGGGTCGTGTGGACCGATGCCATGTGGATGTTGACGTGGTGGTCGGAGAGCACCCGGGTGATGTCGGACAGCAGGCGCGCCCGGTCGAGGGCCTCGACCTGAAGCTGCACGAGGAACACGCTGGCGGCGGTCGGATCCCACGCCACCTCGATCATGCGGTCCTTCTGGCTCATCAGCGCCTCGGCGTTGGTGCAGTGCCGCCGGTGCACCGAGACGCCCTTGCCCCGCGTGATGAACCCGATGATCTCGTCGCCGGGCACCGGCGTGCAGCATTTGGCGATCTTGACCCAGACGTCCTCGGCGCCCACGACAACCACGCCGGGATCGCTGGTCGTCGTGCTGCGGCGGGCCCGGACCCGCGTGGGAACCGTCGCCTCGGCGAGGTCCTCGGTCGTGGCCTCCTCGCCGCCCAGCGAATGCACGAGCCGTTCGACGACGTGCTGGGCGGAGACATGTCCGTCGCCCACCGCAGCGTAGAGCGCGTCGATGTCCTGGTAGCGAAGGTCGCCGGCGAGCGCGGTCAGGCTGTCATGGGTCATCAACCGCTGCAGCGGCAGGCCCTTCTTGCGCAGGTACTTCGCGATCGTCTCCCGGCCGCGCTCGATGGCCTCTTCGCGCCGCTCCCGCGAGAACCAGTGCCGGATCTTGTTCCGAGCGCGTGGGCTCTTGACGAACGTCAGCCAGTCGCGCGACGGCCCGGCGCCCTCCGCCTTGGACGTGAGGACCTCCACGGTGTCGCCGTTCTCCAGCACCGAGTCCAGCGGGGCCAAGCGGCCGTTGACCCGCCCCCCGATGCAGTGATGGCCCACCTCGGTGTGCACGGCATACGCGAAGTCGACGGGGGTCGACCCGGCGGGCAGGGCGACGACCGAGCCCTTCGGGGTGAAGACGTAGACCTCGTTGCCGCCGATCTCGAAGCGCAGCGAGTCGAGAAACTCCCCCGGGTCGGCCGTCTCGCGTTGCCAGTCCAGCAGCCGGCGCAGCCAGGCCATGTCGTTGACCGCGGCGGCCTCGCCTGGCCGTATGCCGCGCTGGTCCTTGTACTTCCAGTGCGCGGCGACGCCGTATTCGGCCCGGCGGTGCATCGTGTGGGTGCGGATCTGGATCTCCACCGCCTTGCCCTCCGGGCCGATGACGGTCGTGTGCAAGGACTGGTACATGTTGAACTTCGGCATCGCGATGTAGTCCTTGAACCGGCCCGGCACGGGGTTCCACCTCGCATGCAGCGAACCGAGCGCGGCGTAACAGTCGCGCACCGTCTCGACGAGGACCCGGACCGCGACAAGGTCGTAGATGTCCTCGAAGTCGCGTCCTCGCACGATCATCTTCTGGTAGACCGAGTAGTAGTGCTTGGGCCGGCCGGTCACCGTCGCCTTGATCCCGGCGAGCAGCAGATCCTCGGCGACCTGGCTGCGCACCGAAGCCAGGTACTCGTCCCGCGCCGGGGCCCGCGCAGCGACGAGCTCGACGATCTCGACGTAGACCTTGGGGTAGAGGGTCGCGAAGGACAGGTCCTCCAGCTCCCACTTGATGGTGTTCATGCCCAGGCGGTGCGCGAGCGGGGCGTAGATCTCCAGGGTCTCGCGGGCCTTGCGTTCGGCGGAGTCCCGGGCGACGTACTTCCAGGTGCGGGCGTTGTGCAACCGATCTGCCAGCTTGATCACCAGCACCCGGATGTCGCGGGCCATGGCGACGACCATCTTGCGGACCGTCTCGGCCTGCGCCGCCTCGCCCCAGGTCACCTTGTCGAGCTTGGTGACCCCGTCGACGAGCATGGCGATCTCCTCGCCGAAGTCCTCGCGCAGCGCCTCCAGGCTGTAGTCGGTGTCTTCGACTGTGTCATGCAGCAGGGCGGCCGCCAGTGTCGTCGGGGTCATGCCCAGCTCGGCAAGGATCGCCGTCACGGCCAGTGGGTGGGTGATGTACGGGTCGCCGCTGATCCTGGTCTGACCCTCGTGAGCCCGCTCGGCGACCTCGTAGGCCCGCTGGATGATCGCCAGGTCGGCTTTGGCGTGCGTCTGGCGCACGATCTGCAGCAGCGGCTCCAGCGCCACATTCGCCGGAGGCCGGGGCGTGCCGAATCGGGCCAGCCGGGCCCGCATCCGGGACTGGGCAGGCGCGACCGGGATCGGCCCGGACCGCACCTCCTCGCTCATACCCCGAGTGTAGGTGTTGACAGGGTTACACCGTGACTAGCGTGCGCACCTCTCGGCCAGGCAGCGCGCCCCGCCCCGCCAGCTCGCCCAGCTCCAGCACGACCTCGACGGCAACCACGGTGCCGCCGGCGAGCTCGACCAGCTGGCACGCCGCCGCCGCGGTCCCGCCAGTGGCCAGCACGTCGTCCATGACCAGCACCCGGTGGGCTCGCACAAAGGCATCGACGTGGACCTCGAGCACGGCGTTGCCGTACTCCAGCGCGTACTCGGCCCGGTGGATCGCCCCGGGCAGCTTGCCTTCCTTGCGCACCGGGACGAAGCCCACTCCCAACGCGTATGCCGTTGCTGCGGCGAGGATGAAGCCGCGGGCTTCGATGCCGGCGACCATGTCGACCTGGCCGGCATACCGGCTCGCAAGGTGGTCAACCACCGCCCGTAAGGCCGCGCCATCGGCGAGCAGTGGCGTGAGGTCCTTGAAGGCGACTCCGGGCTGTGGAAAGTCCGCGATGTTGCGCACCCGGCTCAGCACCAGTGAGCCGATGTCCTCGTCAGTCACGTTGGGGGCCATGCTCAACGCCGGCTCTTGGGCGCACGTTTGGGCTGGCCCCGTGGGCCGGTCGCCGCCCACTTGTGCACCGGACGGCCGGCGGCGTCGGTGCCGCTGGCGTCTTGCCCAGCCACGGGCGTCCCGCCGCCGAGCTCCCCGGCGTCGTCATCGGCACGGGCTGCCGCGGCCGTGGCCGCCTGGGCCCGGGTGCGCTCGACGTGACGGGCCAGCTCTTGGATGGCGGGTTCCCGGTTGCGCAGGTCGACCAGGACGGGGGTCGCGATGAAGATCGAGGAGTAGGCGCCCACCGCGATGCCGACGAAGAGCGCCAGGCTGAGGTCCAGCAGCGTGCCGGGGCCCAGCTTGGTGAACCCGACGATGAGGATGGCCAGGATCGGCAGCAGCGCCACGACCGTCGTGTTGATGGACCGGACCAGGGTCTGGTTCACCGCGAGGTTCGCGGCCTGCGCGTAAGACATTCGCCGGCTGCCGACGGCCTCGGCGGTGTTCTCCCGCACCTTGTCGAAGACGACGACCGTGTCGTAGAGCGAGTACCCCAGGAT
>JBIOUP010000227.1:0-7881 GCA_044867305.1 Dermatophilaceae bacterium | reverse complement strand
TGCTGCACGACGAGTACCTTCGACGGCTCGCCTCCCACGACACGGTCACCCTCGTCGTGCTCAACCAGGCCGACCGGCTCTCGGTCGAGGCCGGTGCCCAGTGCCGCGAGGACCTGCTGCGCCTGCTCTCCGCAGACGGCCTGCAGACCGCCCACGTTTACCTGACCTCGGCCCGGACGGGCGAGGGCATCGGCGGGCTGCGCGAGCGCCTGTCGGCGGCCGTGGCCAGCCAAGACGCTGCCCGCCAACGGCTTTCGGCCGACATCGTCGACAGCGCCACGGTGCTGCGCGAGAGCGTCGCGGACACCGAGCCAAGGCTCACCGACCAAGCCGACGCGGCTCTCGTCGATGCGCTGGCCCGCGCCGCCGGCGTGCCTGTCGTGCTTCAGGCCGTGCACGACGACTATCTGCGCGAAGCCGGGTCCCAAGGCGGATGGCTGTTCACCCGGTGGCTGCGCGCGTTCCGGGCCGACCCGTTGGCCCGCCTGCGCCTGGACAGGTCTCCGGTTCCCCTTGACGCGCAGGGGCGCGACGACTCGGTGCGGGCCGTCCTCGGCCGCTCGTCCATCCCCCCGCCGTCGCCTTCGGCGCGGGCATCGGTCACCCTGGCCACGCGCCAGCTCACTGACCAGGCCAGCGCGGGGCTACCGCCGCGATGGGCGCGGGCAGTCGAGGTTGCTGCCTCACCGGACGGGGGCGGTCTGCCGGACGCGCTCGACCAGGCGGTCGTGCACACGCCGTTGCGCGACCGCCACCCCATGTGGTGGAGGGTCATGGCGGCCCTGCAGGCTCTGCTCGGCGCCGCCGCCGCAGTGGGACTGCTCTGGCTGGTGGGTCTCGCCGTGGTGGGCTGGCTGCAGCTGCCGCCCCTGCCGACGCCCACCATCGGCCAGCTCCCGGTGCCCACCGTGCTGCTTTTGGGCGGGGTCGCACTCGGGCTGCTGGGCGCCCTCCTGTCACGGGGCCTGGCGCGCGTCGGCGCTCGTCGGCGGCGCCGGCTCATCGACGTACGGCTGCGGCAGGCGATCGAGCAGGTGGCGCACCAGCGGATTGTCCGGCCGGTCACGGCAGTGCTCGAGCGCCACCGGAGCACACGCGAGCAGCTTGAGCGGGCCCGGCGTCGCTGACCCTCTAACCCGAGGTCCACCGGTGCCAACGCCAGGCGAAGGCGGCAGAAACCGATGGGAGGCGGCAGCTATAGCTGCCGCCTCAGCGCACATCTGCCGCCTCCTGGAGGTGCAAACGTGCGCAAGAACGCTCGCTTATACCTCCAGTGCTCGCTTTTACCTCCGTCGCCGGTCGTCCACATCCTCGTCGCGGTTGGTCACCTCGTCCACAGCCTCAGCCCCAGGTATGCCGTGCGCCCCCGAAAGCGCGCAACCTAGCCGAAGGCGCTGAGGGGCGCCGGTTCCACAGCTACCGAGGTGTACCCAGATGAACGAGTCGTTTGTAACGGTGATCGGCAACATGGTGGCCGACCCGACGCTGCGCACAAGCAAGAACGGTCGGCACTTCGCGACCTTCCGTGTGGCCTCGACAACCCGCCGTCGCGACCCCGGCTCCGGTGCCTACGTCGACAGCGGCACCAACTATGTCAGTGTCGTCGTCTTCAACGGTCTTGCGGCCAACGTCGCCGTCAGCCTCAAGAAGGGCGAGCCCGTCATCGTCTACGGGCGGCTGCGCGTCAACCAGTGGGTCGGCTCGCAGAACCAGCCGATGACGTCGGTCGAGGTCGAGGGGTACAGCGCCGGGCACGACCTGACCTGGGGCCAGGCGAAGTTCGCCAAGCGCGCACGCGTGCAGGTCGACACGGCCGACCGGCTGGGCGACCCCGACATCCAGGCTTCGCTGCACGCCGACGAGGACCCCGGCGGCTCGGAGTCGGAGACCGACGACCGCAGCGAGGCATCGCGTGACCGATACCCCAACGCACAGAGCGAGGGCCCGTTCGGCCGCGCCGTGCAGGACGCCGAGACCGACCCGTACGAAGTGGTGAGCACCGGGTAGCCGCTCACCGGACGAGCACGAGCACCGGGTAGCCGCTCACCGGACGAGCACGATGGACAAACTCTCCTACTACTGCGCTGTGGCTGGTTCCCTCGCGGTGGCGAGCCCCACGGACGTCGCAGATTCGGTGCAGATTCGGTCCAGCAAGAGCCGCCCCGATAGCCTTTCGGTATGGCCGAGTTCATCTACACCATGAGTAAGGCCCGCAAGGCCGTGGGGGACAAGCTCATCCTCGACGACGTGACGATGGCGTTCTACCCAACCGCGAAGATCGGCGTGGTCGGGCCGAACGGCGCCGGAAAGTCGACCATCCTTCGGATCATGGCGGGGCTCGACCAGCCCTCCAACGGCGAGGCTCGCCTCTCGCCGGGCTACACCGTGGGCATGCTGCAGCAGGAGCCACCGCTCAACGAGTCCAAGACCGTTCTCGGCAATGTCGAGGAGGGTGCGGGAGACATCAAGGCCAAGCTCGACCGCTACAACCAGATCTCCGCCGAGATGGGCGAGCCGGACGCCGACTACGACGCCCTGTTGGAGGAGATGGGCAAGCTGCAAGAGCAGATCGACCACGCCGACGCCTGGGACCTGGACAGCCAGCTCGAGCAGGCCATGGACGCGCTGCGCTGCCCGCCTCCCGACGCCGAAGTCTCCATCCTCTCCGGCGGAGAGCGGCGCCGGGTGGCGCTGTGCAAGTTGCTGCTGAGCAAGCCTGACCTGCTCCTGCTCGACGAGCCCACCAACCATCTGGATGCCGAGTCGGTCCAGTGGCTCGAGCAGCACCTAGCCCAGTACCCGGGCGCCGTCCTTGCCGTCACCCACGACCGGTACTTCCTCGACAACGTCGCCCAGTGGATCGCCGAGGTCGACCGAGGCCGGCTCTACCCGTACGAAGGCAACTACACGACCCACCTGGAGAAGAAGGCCGAGCGCCTGCAGGTCCAGGGAAAGAAGGACGCCAAGCTGGCCAAGCGGCTCAAGGACGAGCTCGAGTGGGTCCGCTCCAACGCCCGCGGTCGACAGGCCAAGTCCAAGGCCCGGCTGCAGCGCTACGAGGAGATGGCGACCGAAGCCGAACGGACCCGCAAGCTGGACTTCGAAGGGATCCAGATCCCGCCCGGCCCACGCCTGGGCTCACAGGTCATCGAGGTGCGCAACCTCAGGAAGGGATTCGGCGACCGGACTCTCATCGACAACCTGTCATTCACATTGCCCCGCAACGGGATCGTCGGGGTCATCGGCCCCAACGGAGTCGGCAAGACGACCCTCTTCAAGACCATCATCGGGCTCGAGCAGCCCGACGCCGGCACCGTCAAGGTCGGCGACACGGTCAAGATCTCCTACGTCGACCAGGCTCGCGGCGGCCTCGACCCGGCCAAGTCCGTCTGGCAGACAGTCTCCGACGGCCTGGACCACATCAAGGTCGGCAACGTCGAAATCCCCTCTCGCGCCTATGTGTCGACCTTCGGCTTCAAGGGTCCAGACCAGCAGAAGCCCACCGGGGTGCTCTCCGGGGGCGAGCGGAACCGGCTCAACCTCGCGCTCACCCTCAAGCAGGGCGGCAACCTGATCCTCCTCGACGAGCCCACCAACGACCTGGACGTCGAGACCCTCGGCTCGCTCGAGAATGCCCTGCTCGAGTTCCCCGGCTGCGCGGTCGTGATCAGCCACGACCGGTGGTTCCTCGACCGCGTCGCGACCCACATCCTGGCCTACGAGGGCGACGAGCAGGACCCGGCGAAGTGGTACTGGTTCGAGGGCAACTACGAGGCCTACGAGAAGAACAAGGTCGAGCGCCTCGGCGAGGAGGCGGCTCGTCCGCACCGGGTCACCTACCGCAAGCTCACCCGCGACTGAACAGACGCCTGTGTCCCGGCCCGACGCGAACGCAACGCCGCAGATCAGGACGGCACTGCTTACCCCCGAGCGCTGGAATGACGCGGTCACCGTGTTCGGCACCAAGGGCGACCCGTCCTGGTGCTGGTGCCAGTACCCCGTCACTACCGGCCGCGCATACGAGCAGTCCGCCGACGACAACAAGGACGCGCTGCACCGGCAGGTGACCGAGGGCACCCGGGCGCCAGGCCTGCTCGCGTATGCCGGTGAGCAGCCGGTCGGGTGGGTCGCGGTCGCGCCTCGCACGGCATACCCGCGGTTGTGCGCCAATGCGGCCCTGGCTGGGTTGACCGGCGACATCACCGACGAGACCGTGTGGGAGGTCGCCTGCTTCGTCGTGCGAGTCGGCTACCGTCGCAAAGGCGTTGGCGCCACTCTCCTGGACGCCGCGGTGAGCTTCGCCCGCGAGCACGGTGCCCGGGTGCTCGAGGGCCACCCCGTGGACGTGGCGGCACGTACCGGGCGCACGTCGGGAGCCGAGCTCTACCACGGAGCGGCCTCGACCTTCGCCAAGGCCGGGTTCCACGAGGTCGGGCGCACCGGCCCTACCCGGCCGGTGATGCGGCTCGCGCTCGACCTCTGACCGCGGCCGACTCCTATTTGGGAAGCCGGCTGGAGTCGGGTCGATGAGATCACGCTGCGGGTTCCAGTGCGGTTTCACATCGACGCCGCCGGGAGCCGGCTCCATCTCAGCAACCGGGACGACCCGGACGTCGCGTACTGCGCGACCCGGCTCTCAGGCGACACTGAGGCCCATGCGGGCGGTTGGGGGAGCTGACGGCGCCCGGACCAACGGCAGTGGCGGCCCGCCATGCTAGGCATCCTCTCGCTCACCGTCCCGATCTACCTGGTCATCGTGGTGGGATACGTGGCGGTGCGCGGTGGGCTGTTCACCCGCGACCAGATGCGCGTGCTGTCGCAGTTCGTCGTGATGTTCGCGCTCCCGGCGCTGATGTTCCTCGCGATCGCCAGCCGCACCGTCGCCGAGATTCTGAACCCGACCTACCTCACGGCATACGCCATCGGCACCCTCGCGTCGTTCGGTCTGGGCTACGGGTACGCGCGGCTGCGCCAGGCACGTGCGGAGGCAAGGGCCTTCGACGGGCTCGGGTGCAGCGGCAGCAACAGCGGCTACGTCGGCTACCCCTTGGCGCTACTTGCCCTGCCGTCGGTTGCCGGGCTCTCGCTCGGGCTGAACATGCTCGTCGAGAACATCGTGGTGCTGCCCCTCACGCTCGTGATCGCCGCCTCCGGCGCGACCGCCCACCTGTCCTGGACCCACCAGCTACGAGACAGCCTGCGCCGCCTCTCGCGCAACCCGCTCCTCCTCGCGGTGCTGCTCGGGCTCGTCTTCGCGGCCAGCGGGCTGCACCTGCCGGACGTCGCCATCCGGGCGCTGGACCTGTTCAGCCGAGCCAGCACCGCGACGGCGCTGTTCGCCGTGGGCGGCCTGCTCGTGGGCACCGAAGTCCGAGGCATCGTCAGCCGGATCGCCATCGTGTCGACCGGGAAGCTGATTGCGCATCCCGTCCTGGTCGCCGGGGCCGTTGCCGCATGCGTGGCCTTCGGTATGCCGGTCCTGGCGCCGGACCTGCGCGCGGCCCTGCTCATCACGGCGGCCTTGCCGACGATGACCGTCCTGCCGGTGCTGGCGCACGCTTTCGGTGAGGAACGGGCCTCAGCCGGGGTGCTGCTCGTCACGACTGCCATGTCGTTCCTGACGTTGAGCGCCCTGCTGTACCTGCTTGGGCTCTAAGCACTGGCTCGGCCGGGCACCCACGAGTCGCAGGCCCAGTGCCGCATTCGTGCGGCCCACCTCTTGGGCGCTGCGCTCGGACGTGGGGGCATACCACCGCGCGACATCGATGACGATGGACAGCAGTGCCATCGACGTATCGGCAACGTTGATCGAGGTGACCGAGGCCCACCTCGACCAGTGCGTTCTGCTGCACTCGGGCGGGCGGCTCACCCCGGTCGACGCGGCGAAGGCCAAGTGATGGTCCGCGCAGGTGCAGGGGGAGGTCCTCGACGCCTGCGTTCAGCCGCACGGCGGCTACGGCTACATGAACGAGTATCGGGTGGCGCGGGCCTGGCGAGACGCCCGGGTGACCAAGATCTGGGCCGGCTCAAACGAGATCATGAAAGAGCTCATCGGCCGTGACCTAGGCTTCTGACCCATGAGTGATCACTCCGGCGCGGTGGCCGTCGTCACCGGGGCCAGCCGGGGCATCGGGCTGGGTATTGCCAAGCGCCTCGTCGATGAGGGAGCGCGGGTCGTCATCACCGCTCGCCGGCCCGAGCCCCTTGCCGCGGCGGTGGCCCAGCTGGGCGAGGACAACGCGGTGGGGGTCGCCGGGAACAGCTCCGACGAGGGCCACCAGCAGCAGGTTCTCGCCACCGCGGTCGAGCGGTTTGGCGGTCTGACCTACTTGGTCAACAACACCGGCATCAACCCGCACTACGGCCCGATGCTCGACTCCGGCCCAGAGGTGGCTCGCAAGGTGCTCGACACCAACGTCGTCAGTGCGGCGGCATGGATCCGCAAGGCCATCGACGCTGGCCTGGGGGCCGGCGAGCGCCAAGGTGCGATTGTGAACGTGGGCTCCATCGCCGCGTTCGGGGCCAGCCCGATGGCGGGATGGTACGGCGTGTCGAAGGCTGCGCTCGTGCACCTCACCGTGGAGCTGGGTCTGCAGCTGGCCCCCCGCGTCCGGGTCAACGCGGTGGCCCCCGGGCTGGTCAAGACCCGCTTCGCGGCCGCGATCTACGAGGGCCGCGAGGAGGAGATCATCGCCGGCTATCCGCTCGGTCGGCTCGGCACCCCCGAGGACGTCGCGGGCGCGGTGTCCTTCCTGCTCTCCCACGACGCGTCGTTCATCACCGGGCAGACCCTTGTCATCGACGGCGGGTCCACGTTGAGCACCGGCATGTAAGCACGTTGAACACCGGCATGTAAGGCGGTCAGCGCCGGCGCGCCGTCCGCTCTCGGGCCTTCAGCCCGCCCGATGCTGCGGTTCGCCTCCCGAGTCACACCGGCCACTTCGCTATCAAAGAGGTCACGAAATGCCGGAACAGACCACCGGTTCCGGTGGTTGTTTCGGAATTTCGTGGTCCGCTCGTGGCGGTGGCCGATTTGTTCGGTGTGCGTCACGAGCTCACGCAGGAGTCCGCGGCCGCCAATCCCGCACGGTCGGCAGGACCGCGGTAGCGTCGAGGTCACCGAGCCCTTGCTCGACCAGGGTGGCAAAGACCTCGCGCAGGGCGTGCAGCACCGGCAGCCTGACGCCGTTGGAGTCAGCCACGTCCGTCGCGAAGCCGAGATCCTTGAGCAGGTAGCGCGCCGGGCCGCTCGGCGTGAAGTCGTCGGTCGACAAGGCATGGCGCTTCTGGTCGAGCACCTCGGATGCCGCGAGCCCGCCCGACAGCACACCGAGCACCGCGCCCCGGTCGAGCCCTTCGCGTTCGGCGAGCACCATGGCCTCGGCAAGTCCGGTCAGCGTCGCCGCGACCACCATCTGGTTGCACGCCTTGGCCAGCGACCCGGCGCCCACCTCACCAAGGCGGGTGACCGTTGAGCCAGCCGCCGCCAGGACCGGACGCACCCGCTCGACGGCCCCTTCCGTGCCCCCAACCATGATCGACAAGGTGGCGCGCTCGGCTCCGAGCACGCCTCCGCTCATCGGAGCGTCGACGACGTCGATGCCTGAGCTGCCCAGCGACCTGGCCAGCTCACGGACGGCGACCGGCGAGCTGGTGGACATGATCACGAGGGTGCGCACGGCATGGCCCGGTTCGAGCAGCCCCCCTTCCAGGAGCGGGATCAGCTGCGGCAGGTCCGGCAGCAGGACCAGCACGGTGGGGCAGCGCCGACCCAGCTCGGCGACGGAGCCGACGAGGTTGACGCCCGTGGGGGGCGCGATCGGCCTGCGGTTCCAGGCCAGCACCGGGATTCCCCGCCGGGCGACGCTGGCGGCGAGCGGG
>JBIOUP010000226.1:0-7421 GCA_044867305.1 Dermatophilaceae bacterium | reverse complement strand
CCCCCGCCCCCATGGCGACGCCGATGTCGGCGTCCTTGAGCGCGAGGACGTCGTTGACCCCGTCGCCGGTCATCGCGACGGTGTGCCCCCGGTCCTTCAACGCGAGCACCATCGATCGCTTCTGGTCGGGCGTCACCCGCCCGAAGACGGTATGCCGGGCGACGGCATCCGCGAAGCCGTCCAGGTTCGCGTCCTCGGCCGAGGGCAGGGTGCGCGCGTCGAGGGGGTCCTCGCCTCCCGGCACACCCAGCGAGGCGGTCACTGCGCCGACCGATACGGCGTTGTCCCCGGAGATGACCTTGACCTGGACGGCCTGCTCGGCGAAGTAGGCCAGGGTTTCTCGCGCGTCTGGGCGCACCCGCTGTTCGAGGACCACGAGCGCCCTGGGAAGGATTGCTTCGGTCGGCCGATCACCGGTGACCGAGGTCGTGCCCGATGCCAGCAGCAGGACGCGAAGCCCGGTGGCGCCAGCGGTTTCGGCGCTGATGCTGGCCTGCGAGGGTGCGGGAGCGAGCACATCCGGTGCGCCGAGCAGCCAGCTGCCGTGCCCGTCGAACGTCGAGCCCGACCACTTGCGCGCCGAGGTGAAGGGCGCGTGCGCCGTCTCGGGCCAGCGCTGGCCCGCAGGCGGGATGCGCTCACTGATCGCCAGGATGCTTGCGTTCGGGTGTTCCTCGGTGGCAGCCAGCTGGGCAAGCACCTCGGTGAGGTCGGCTCCGGCCGGACCGGCCGGCATACCGTCGGCGTCGAGTGCCACGACCTCGGCCAGGCGCATACCGTTCTCGGTGAGCGTGCCGGTCTTGTCCGCGCAGACAACGTCGACGCGGGCCAGCCCCTCGATGGCTGGCAGCTCCTGCACCAGGCACTGACGCCGACCGAGCCGGACCACCCCGACCGCGAAGGCGATGGACGTCATGAGGACCAGGCCCTCCGGGACCATGGGGACCAACGCCGCGACCATGCCGAGGATGCCTTCGCGCAACGTCGTGTTGATCCGGAATAGCTGAATCCAGATCGTCAGCAGGCCGACCGGCACGAGCAGCCAGCTCACGACGACGAGGATCTGGTTGATCCCCGCGCGCAGCTCCGAGCCCACCAGCGTGAACTTGCTCGCCTCCTCGACCAGCCGCGCGGCATACGCGTCGCGACCGACCTTGGTGGCTCGGTAGGCACCCGAACCAGCGATGACGAAACTGCCGCTCATCGCCTCGTCACCGGGCATCTTCACGACGGGGTCGGCTTCGCCGGTGAGCAGCGATTCGTCGATCTCCAAGGACCGGGCCTCGATGACTTCGCCGTCGACGATGAGCTGGTCTCCTGGGCCCATCTCGATGACGTCATCGGCGACGACTTCCGTGCGGCTGATCTCGACGGCATGACCGTCGCGCCGCACCCTCGGCTTGGCCTCGCCGACGACGGCGAGGTTGTCGAGGGTCCGCTTGGCGCGCAGCTCCTGGACGATCCCGATGATGCTGTTGAAGAAGATGAGCAGCCCGAACGCCGCGTTGATCAACGAGCCGGTCGTCAGCACGATCGCCAGCAGCACGCCCAGGATCGCGTTGATGCGGGTGAACACGTTGGCGCGCACGATGTCCCATGTCGAACGGCCGCTGCGGGCAGGCAGGTCGTTGGTCCGTCCGTCGCGGACGCGCTCGGCCACCTCGGTCGAGGTCAGCCCGCGCGTGGCGACGTCATGCATGCAGCGATCCTAGGCACGGTCGGGTTTCAACCACACCGGATGAGGCCACGGCAGGACGTCGCGCTGGATACTGCGAAGGTCCAGACGAAGGGATCGGGATGAGCGCGCGGCCGGCTCGCCTCAACGCGGCGATCGCGTGGCTGTTCATCGTCGGTTCGGCGTGCTTTGTGCTCGGCTCCGTGCCGGCATACGTCGGTGCGGTCGGGGCAACCGCGGACAGCAGCACCTACTTCGTCGGCTCGATCTTCTTCACGGCCGCGTCCTTCGCTGCGCTGGTGCAAGCCCAGAGCCCGGCGATGACCGAAGTCGATGAGGTCCGCCAGCACGTCCGCGCGCCCGTCCGGCTCTGGGCTGCCCTGCCACACGACCGCAACTGGCTGGCCGCCGTCACCCAGTTCCCCGGGACCCTCTTCTTCAACATCAGCACCGCTGCGGCCCTGGTGCACAACCTCACCGTTCAGCAGCAGGACCGGCACGTTTGGCGGCCGGACTTCTTCGGTTCCACGCTGTTTCTCGTGGCGAGCGCGTTCGCGATCCTCGCCGTGGGGGGCCGCTTCACCAGCGTGCAACCCCGGTTGCTGCCCTGGTGGATCGCTTGGATCAACATGGTCGGCTCGATCCTGTTCATGGCCTCGGCCATCGCCAGCTTCGTCCTGCCCAGCACCGGTGGGCTCATCGACAGTCCGGTCGCCACAGCGGGCACGCTGCTCGGTGCGGCCTGCTTCCTGCTCGGTGCCGCTTTGCTGTTCCCCACCTGGCGAGGCTCGGTTGTCAACGCGCCTCGCTCCGCACCCCGGGCCGACCCGTAGTTCCCGGCCAGAAGGAGACCCGATGTCCAGCTCACCCGACCGAAGCGCCGACGCAGCCCTGTTCGGCAACCGGTTCGTCACCGAGGAGGTGCCCACCCGGACGTTCCCACAGCTGGGCATGACAGCGGTGGACGCGATGCGCCTGGTTGCCGAGGACCTGGCCCTGGAAGGGGATCCGGCCCGCAACCTGGCGACGTTCGTGACCACCTGGATGGAGCCGGAGGCGCAGCGGATCATCGCGACCAACCTGCACCGCAACTTCATCGACCATGCGGAATACCCGCGCACGGCCGAGATCGAGCAGCGCTGCATCCGCATGCTCGCCGACCTGTTCCATGCTCCAGGCGAGACGACCGGCGCGCGCACACAGGGCTCGTCGGAGGCGATCATGCTGGGTGCGTTGTCGCTGAAGTGGAACTGGCGCAAACGGCGAGAGGCCGCGGGGCAGTCCACGAGCAGCCCCAACCTCGTCTTCGGCGGGGACGTGCACGTCGTGTGGGAGAAGTTCTGCCGCTACTTCGACGTGCAGCCGCGGATCGTGCCACTGCAGCCGGGCAAGTACACCATCGGTCCCGAAGACGTCAGCCCACACATCGATGAGAACACCATCGGGGTCGCCGCCGTGCTCGGCACGACCTTCACCGGGCACATGGACGACATTGTCGGCATCAACCGCCTCCTGCTGCAGGTCAAGAGCGAGCGTGGCCTGGACGTGCCGCTGCACGTCGACGGCGCCAGTGGCGGGTTCGTCTGGCCGTTCCTCTATCCCGACTCGGCCTGGGACTTCCGCCTCGATCAGGTGCGCTCCATCAACGTCTCCGGGCACAAGTTCGGGCTCGTCTACCCCGGCATCGGCTGGCTGATCTTCCGCGAGAAGTCCGACCTGGCCTCCGACCTGGTCTTCGAGGAGAACTACCTCGGCAAGACCGACGCGACCTTCACGTTGAACTTCTCCACCGGCTCTTCGATGGTCCTGGCGCAGTACTACAACCTCGTCCGCTACGGCCGAGACGGCTACACATACGTCATGCGGAACATGCAGCACAACGCGAGGGTGCTCGCCGAACATCTCCAAGGGATGGGCCGCTTCGAGCTGATCGGTCTCGACGAGGAGCAGCTGCCACTGGTCGCCTTCCGGCTCGCCGGCGAGGAGGGGTATGACGAGTTCGACATCGCCTGGCAGCTGTCGGCCGAGCGTGGCTGGATGGTGCCGGCATACACGCTGCCTCCCAACGCCCAGGACGTCACCATCATGCGAGCCCTGTGCAAGGAGACGCTCAGCCGCGAGCACGTCGACACGCTCGCTCGCGACATCGAGCAGGCCTGCTCCACCCTGGCCAAGAAGGGTGGCGCGCATGAGTCCGAACGTCGCCAGATGCTCACCGGGCCCGGGCACTGATCATCGGAGCCATGCGACAGCGCATGTCGTCATGCATCGGTGCATGTTACGGTATGCGCCATGCCGAAGACGGTGCAGATCCGCGACATCGACGACGAGGTGTATGCCGCGTTGGCGCGGCGCGCGGCAGAGCAAGGCGTGAGCGTGCCGGAGCTGCTTCGTGCAGAGGCGACTCGGCTTGCTGCCCGGCCGAGCGTCGCGGAGTGGCTGGAGCGCACCGGGCGGCGGTCCTCGCCCCTGGCGCGAGCTGAGATCCAGGAGGCCATCGACGAGCAGCGTGGGGCCTGGCCAGGTGCTCGTCGTTGACGCCTCGTGTCTGTGCGAGGTGCTCATCGGCGGTCGTGGCGCCGCCGCTATCAGCAGCCGGTTGGCGGCCGATCCGGATCACGCAGCCCCTTCGATCATCGATGTCGAGGTGTTCAGTGTCCTACGGCGCGAACGTCTTCGGGGCCGACTTGACCGCACCGAGGCAGACCAGGCGATCGAGGACCTGCTTGCGTGGCCGGGAGAGCGGTTCGGCCACCCGCTGCTGCTGCGTCGCGCGTGGGCACTACGCGAGACGGTTCGCGGTTGGGACGCGATGTACGTGGCGCTCGCCGAGTTCCTGGACGCCGTTCTCGTCACCACGGACCGGCGGCTGGCTAAGACGAGCGGCCCACGATGTGTCATCGAGTCGCTTTAGCTGCCGAGCTCAGCCGGCGAGGGCGGCACTCACCACCTCACGCGCCTCGGCCTGCACCTGCGCCAGGTGCTCGGGACCGTTGAACGACTCGGCGTAGATCTTGTAGACGTCCTCGGTGCCCGACGGTCGTGCGGCGAACCACGCGTTCTCGGTCACCACCTTGAGGCCGCCGATCTTGGCGCCGTTGCCGGGAGCGGTGGTGAGCTTGGCCGTGATCCGCTCTCCTGCCAGCGTGTCCGCGGCAACATCGTCGGGCGACAGCGCCCCGAGCTTGGCCTTCTCCTGCCGGTTCGCGGGGGCGTCAATGCGCGCGTATGCCGGGTCGCCGTACTTGGCGGTGAGCTCGGCGTAGTGCTCGCTGGGGCTCTGGCCGGTGGTGGCGAGGATCTCCGAGGCGAGCAGCGCGAGGATCATGCCGTCCTTGTCGGTGCACCACACCGTGCCGTCGAAGCGCAGGAAGGACGCCCCGGCCGACTCCTCGCCGCCGAAGGGCCCCGATCCGTCGAGCAGGCCGGGCACGAACCACTTGAAGCCCACCGGCACCTCGACCAACCGGCGGCCCAGGGCCTCGGCGACTCGGTCGATCATCGACGAGGACACCAGCGTCTTGCCGATGAACCCGTCGGCGGGCCAGTGCGGCCGGGCGCCACCGAACAGATAACGGATCGCGACCGCGAGGTAGTGGTTGGGGTTCATCAGTCCGCCGTCCGGCGTGACGATGCCGTGCCGGTCGGAGTCCGCGTCGTTACCGGTCGAGATCTGGTAGGCGTCCTTGTTCGCAATGAGCGAGGCCATCGCCGAGGGCGACGAGCAGTCCATGCGGATCTTGCCGTCCCAGTCCAAGGTCATGAAGCGCCAGGTCGGGTCGACCAGCGGGTTGATGACCGTGAGGTCGATACCCAGCCGCTCGGCCATGGCGCCCCAGTACTCCACGGACGCGCCACCGAGCGGGTCGGCTCCGATGCGGATGCCGGTGGACCGGATCGCCTCGATGTCGACGACGCCCGGCAGCTCCTCGAGGTAGGTGCCGAGGAAGTCGTAGCTCTGCGCGGCCTTGCGGGCTCGCGCGAACGGCATCCGCTTGACACCCGCCAGCCCGGCCTTGATATAGGCGTTCGCCCCCGCAGCGATCACCGACGTGGCGTCCGTGTCGGCAGGTCCACCGTGCGGGGGGTTGTACTTGAACCCTCCGTCCGAAGGCGGGTTGTGCGAGGGGGTGACGACGATGCCGTCGGCGAGGCCGATCCCGGGCGGCAGGTCGTCGACGCCGCCGATCTTGCCCTTGTTCGCGCGCAGGATGGCGTGCGACACCGCGGGAGTAGGGGTGTAGCCGTCGTGGTCGTCGACGAGCACCGTCACGTCGTTGGCGGCCAGCACCTCCAATGCGGAGGCCCAGGCCGGCTCGGACAGCCCGTGGGTGTCGCGCCCGATGAACAGCGGCCCGTCGAAGCCCTGCCCGCGCCGGTGGTCGACGATCGCTTGAGTCGTGGCCAGGATGTGGTCCTCGTTGAACGCGGTCCGCAGACTGGAGCCGCGATGCCCGGAGGTGCCGAACGCGACCTGCTGGTCGATGTTGTCCGGGTCGGGCTTCTCGGTGTAGTAGAGCGTGATGAGATGGGGGATGTCGACGAGGTCGCCAGGCTGCGCCGGCTGTCCGGCCCGCTCGTGCGCCATGAGGTCAGCTCCTCTCTTCGGGGACGAGCCACACAGTCGAGAACCGCGGCACTGTGACGTTGAGCGCGAACGGCTGGTGGTCCCATCCTTGCCAGTCCGCGTGCAGCACCAGACCTGCCGAGCTGGGGGCCTCGGGGCGGTACCCCGCCGTGTCGAGGATGACCCGCCAGCTACCGCCGCGCGGCAAGCCAATGCGGTACGGCTCGTGGGTCATCCCGCTGAAGTTCACCACGGCCGCGAGCACCGGCGCGTCCTTGGCCGGGTCGCCCCTGCCGAACCGCAAGTAGGAGTAGGTGTTTCGCCCGGCGTCGTCCGCGTTGAGCCAACGGAAGCCCGCTGGGTCCTGGTCCAGCTCCCACAGCGCCCGGCTCTGCTGGTAGATGCGGTTCATGTCCTTGACCTGGGCGTGCACGCGGTAGTGCGTCGGCTGGTCGAGCAGCCACCAGTCCAGACTGCGCGCGTCCGACCACTCCGACTCCTGGGCGAACTCGGTGCCCATGAAGATCAGCTGCTTGCCGGGGTGGCTCCACATGTAGGCCAGGAACGCGCGTAGCGTCGCGATCTGGTCGTCCCGGTCGCCCCGGGACTTGCGCATGAGCGAGCCCTTCCCGTGCACCACCTCGTCGTGGCTGATGGGCAGGATGAAGTTCTCGCTGTACTGGTAGATCAGCGCGAACGTCAGGTTGCTGTGGTGGTACTGCCGGTAGACCGGGTCCAGGCCCAAGTAGCGCAGGCAGTCGTTCATCCAGCCCATGTTCCACTTGAAGCCGAAGCCGAGCCCCCCCAGGTCGGTCGCCTTGGTGACCCCGCCCCAGGAGGTGGACTCCTCGGCGACCGTCACCACGCCCGGCACGAGCTTGTATGCCGTCGCATTGGCCTCCTGCAGCACCGCCATCGCGTCGAGGTTCTCCCGGCCGCCGTACTGGTTGGGCTCCCACTCGCCGGCCTCACGCGAGTAGTCCAGATAGGGCCTCGATGCCACCCCGTCGACGCGCAGCCCGTCGACGTGAAACTCCTCCAGCCAGTAGGACGCGTTGGCCACGAGGAAGTTGCGCACCTCCGGCCGGCCGAAGTCGAAGATGAACGAGCCCCACTCCTTGTGCCAGCCCCTGCGCCAGTCGCCGTGCTCGTAGGTGGGCTCGCCGTCGAAGCGGGCCA
>JBIOUP010000225.1:0-13919 GCA_044867305.1 Dermatophilaceae bacterium | reverse complement strand
AAACGCCCGGCACACGCCTGGGACGAGATCTGCGACCTCGCCGCGCTCGCCACGCTCGCCGGCATCCGCCGCGGTGGCGTTGGTCTCGCTCGCGTCGCGCACTCGAGCCGACGGTACGACGACAACGCGGTACCCGGCCAGCTGCGCCCGCCAGCCGAAGTCCAGGTCGCCTCCATAGTGCGGGAAGGCCGGGTCGAACCCGCCGAGCCGCTCGAAGGCCTCCCGGCGCACCAGCATTCCGGCGGTCCCGACTGCCAGCACGTCGCTGCGGGTGTCGTACTGGCCCTGGTCGAGCTCGCCCTGGGCTGGCGCAGCGAGGCGTCGCCCCGAGCGGGTGAGCGCCCGGCCGGCCTCGACAAGCCGGCGGGGGTTGTCCCACTGCACGACCTTGGGCCCGGCCACCCCGACGGACGGCGAGCGCCGGACCGCCTCGACCAGCCTGGCGAGCGTCTGGGGCTCGACAACCGTGTCGTCGGGCAGCAGCCACAGCCATTCGGGCGCGCCGTCCGCTTCGGGGCCGAGCCCGCTGAGCGCCGAGTTCACGGCCGAGCTGACGGCCCAGTTCACGGCCGAGCTGACGGCCGAATTTCCCGTCGCTGCGGCGGGGGGCGACGTGGTCTGGGGCACGACACTCACCTGCGTGATGGCGGCGCGGATGCCGTCGTGCCCCAGGACCAGATCGCGGGAGCGGCCGGTGCGGCCCAGGTCGAGCACCACGAGCCGATCCGGCGGGGTGACGGACTCGGCGAGCGCGTCGAGGCAGTCCGGCAGCGAAGGGGCGTCGCGGGCGAGGAGGATGGCGGTGACGCTCGGCGCCGACGTCGTCGGCGGGGTCACCGACTCGGCGCGACCGGGCGACCCGGTGGCGCTGGGTGCAGGTGCGGTCTGCAGCATGGCTAAGTGCTCCGCGGCGACGCCGCGGGGCCCATGGTCAGACCGCGCGCTTCTTCAGCTTGCGCCGCTCGCGTTCGGACAGTCCGCCCCAGATACCGAAGCGCTCGTCGTTGGCCAGGGCGTACTCCAGGCATTCGACGCGCACTTCGCAACTGACACACACCTTCTTGGCCTCGCGCGTGGACCCGCCCTTCTCCGGGAAGAACGCTTCGGGGTCGGTCTGGGCGCACAGGGAGCGTTCCTGCCAAGCGAACTCCCCTTCGGGCCCGACGTCGGACGTGATCAACAGCAGTTCGTGCACAGCGCCTCCTCGACCCATCCCTGGCTTGCACTGCTGACCCTGCTAGCGCCGCCACCGGGACGGGCTGCCGAGCCGAGGCCGGTCTCTCGCCGTGACCGGCAGCCCGGACCGGACTGGCCGCCACGAGGCCTGAACCCCGATGACGGCCCCGGTAAGGACACCAAGGGAATTACACGCGTGTCATACCCGTTTCGTCAAGGCGAGATCTGATATTTGTGCGCATCGGTTGGCAGATCGGGCGGATGACAGACTGCGGCCATGCGCATTACAGCCCTGGCCGGCGGCGTCGGTGGAGCGCGGTTCCTGCGGGGGCTATGCCATCACCTGGAACGCTTCGCAGACCCCGCGAACCACCCTGCGAACCACACAGTGACGGTCATCGGCAACACCGGCGATGACATCACCCTGTTCGGGCTGCGCGTCTGCCCGGACCTCGACACGATCCTCTACACACTGGGCGGGGGGGTCCACGAAGGGCAGGGATGGGGGCGTGCCGACGACACCCAGAACGCCCAGGGGGAGCTGACGGCGCTGGACGTTCCCCCTCGGTGGTTCGCATTGGGCGACAAGGACTTCGGCACCCACCTCGCCCGTTCGCTGTGGCTCGGGCAGGGGTACACCCTCAGCGAGGTGACCGCCCGCCTCGCGGCCCGGTGGGGGCTGCCGCAGCGCGGAGTCAGCTTGCTGCCGATGACCGACACGCCGGTCGAGACTCATGTCGTGGTGGCGGACGAGGACGGCGAGCGTGCGGTCCACTTCCAGGAGTGGTGGGTGCGGATGCGGGCGGGGGGTGGGGCGCGGCGCTTCCTCGTGGTCGGCATGGACCAGGCGACGGCGGCCCCCGGGGTCTTGGAAGCCATCGCCACGGCGGACGTCGTCCTGCTGCCTCCGAGCAACCCCGTCGTCTCGATCGGCATCATCCTGGGCGTGCCAGGCGTCCGCGACGCGTTGCGCGAGACCGCGGCTGCGGTCATCGGTGTCTCGCCCCTGGTGAGCGGGCGACCGGTCCGCGGGTATGCCGACGCCTGCCTGGCGGCGATCGGGGTGGAGACCACGGCCGCAGCGGTGGCGCAGCTGTACGCGGACTTTCTCGACGGCTGGCTGGTCGACCCGTCCGACGCGGGTATGCCGTACCGGCCGGGCTTGGTGGTCCGGCCCCGTCCGCTGCTCATGTCCGACGTCGAAGCGGCGGGCGATATCGCCGGTGAGGCGTTGGACCTGGCCGAGGACCTGCTCGCGCGCAACCGATGAGCGGCGCCTTCACGGTTACTGCGCTGACCGGCATACCGCAGGTGCGGGCAGGCGATGACCTTGCCGCGCTCCTGCTCGCTGCGCTCGCCGACGCCGGACAGGCGCTCGCCAACGGCGACATCCTCGCGGTGTCGAGCAAGGTCGTGTCCAAGGCACTCGCCCTGACCGCGCCTGACCAAGATCGGGAGGCCGCGGTGCGCGCCGACACGGCTGATGTGGTGGCCGAGCGCGCCGCGGCTACGCACGTGGCTCGTGTGGTGCGGGCCGTGTCCGGCCCGGTGCTCGCCGCTGCCGGTGTCGATGCCTCCAACACGGGCGAGAGCGGGGCGCTGCTGCGGCTGCCGGCCGACCCGGACGCGGTTTGCCGATCCCTGCACGCGCGACTGGTGGCGAGCACCGGGGTGGGTCGGCTGGGCGTGGTGCTGACCGACACCGCGGGACGCCCCTGGCGGGTGGGGCAGACCGACTTCGCGCTGGGCAGCCACGGGCTGCGTGTCCTCGACGACCTGCGGGGCGGCACTGACATGGACGGCCGGGCCCTCGAGGTGACCGCGCGGGCGGTCGCCGACGAGGTGGCCGCGGCGGCAGACCTGGTCAAGGGCAAGGTGTCTGGAGTGCCGGCGGCGCTCCTGCGCGGCTTGGCCGAGCTGGTGACGGCCGAGCCCGAGGAGCCCGGCGCCCGGTCGCTGATCCGGCCGGTCGAGGCGGACTGGTTCGCGTTGGGTGCGCAGGAGGCGGTGCGCGCCGCCCTCGGAGTGCCGCCGGGCTCGGCGGTCGCCGAGCGGGTCGGCATCCGCGCGGCGGGCGCCGAACCGGTCGCCGACCGGGTGCGCCGGGCTGTTGGCGTGGCCTTGTCGACCGGGCTGGATGCCCAAGTCGACGCCGGTCTCGACCGGGTGGAGGTGGCCGGCTCGGATCCGGTTGTCGTCGGCATGATGGCCGCCCGCCTGCTCGCCGCGCTAGCCGGCGAGGGCCTCGCGTGCGGGCCCGTTCGGCATACGAAGACATCAGTCCAGTTCACGATCGACGCGGCTCCCCCGGCGGGTACGTCTGAACACCAGTGACTCGGGCCGGACATACCGCCCGCCCTTGGCACGTGGACCCGGCTCATAGCACCGAATTCAGCGCTACAAGCGCCGGCGGTGTGCCAAGAGCGGGTGATTTGTGCCGTGGGGAGGCTGCCCCGTCAACCGGGCAGGTGCGTGCGCCGAGGCAGGCGCGGCCCGCGCCGGGGCATTCGGGCACCGGCGAGCTCGAGCAGGCGCTGCACCCGGTAGCGATGGCCGGCATACGGCGCGAGCAGCTCGGCCAGGCCGTCGTCATCGACGGGCGAGCCGGTGAGTGTCCAGCCGATGTCGCGAGCCACGTGGTAGTCACCGAAGCTCACCGCGTCGGCGTCGCCGAGAGCCCGCTGGGCCACCTCGGCCGCCGTCCAGACGCCCACCCCCGAGACCAGCGCCAACCGCGACCGAGCCGCTCGCGGCTCCATCGCGACCAGCGCCTCCAGCCGGCCGGCGACGTGAGCGGCACGCACGACGGTGCCCGACCGTCTCGGGTCGACCCGCGCCCGCAAGTACTCCCACGATGGGAGCGTCGCCCAGTCCCGGGCACTGGGCGGCGCGACCAACCCGCCCTCGCCAGCCGGTCCAGGTGCCGGCTCGCCGAACCGACGCAGCAGCCGCCGGTACCCACCGAAGGCCTCCTCACCGGCGACCTTCTGCTCGATGACGGCCGGAACCAGGGCGTCGAGTATGAGGCCGCTGCGGGGGACCCGCCAGCCGGCAAACCGCCGAGCGGCGTCGGCAACCGCAGGATGGCGCGGCTCGAAGCCGGCCGGGTCGTCGGATTCTCCGAGCAGGTCCGGCGCCTGAGCCAAGGCCCACCCCGCCCCGGGTCCCCAGGCTTGTGCCAGGACCAGCGACTCGCTTGGCGCACAACGCAGCTCGAGTGTTGCCACCCCATCGGGAGTGCGCATGGCCCGGGTCACCGAACCGTCGGGCGTGCGCGCGAACGACGGGTCGCCAGCGCCCCGCCGGAACACCCCGACAATGGCCATGACCGCCACCGGACGCGAGCTGCGCCAGGTGCGCGTCGACGGGCCACTCGCCACCCGCCGGACTCTACCGACGTACCCTGACGCCGTGCCCCTGCCAGCCGAGGTCCTCGCCGCGCTGGTGCGCGCCGACCCCGGTGCCCCGCGCCTCACCTGGTACGACGACGAGGCGGGCGAGCGGATCGAGCTCTCGGCGGCTGTCCTTCGCAACTGGGTCGCGAAGGCGGCCAACCTGCTCCAGGACGACGCCGACGCCGCCCCCGGCACCACGGTGGCACTGCTCCTGCCGCCGCATTGGCGCACGCTCTACTGGGCGCTGGCCACCTGGTCGGTCGGCGCCACAGTGGCTCTCGGGGCCGCCCGGGGGCCCGGCGACGTGCTCATCGCGGCGGAGCCGCTCGTCACCGGCGCACACGGCGGGTATGCCGTGCACGTCACCCTCGCTGCGCTGGCCCGCAGCAACCCGGGCACGCCGCCCGGCGTGGTCGACGAGGCCCGCGAGCTGGCTACCTACGGCGACCAGTTCGACGGGTATGCCGAGCCGGCACCGGACGACCCGGCGCTCCTCGTCGATGGTGCCGTCACGGCATACCGAGACCTGGTCGAGACGCGAGACTGGCCCCCGCAGCCGCGGGTGCGGGTCGTGGGCGACCTCGAACGGGTACTGCGCGACAGCCTTGCAGCATGGGCCCTGGGCGGCTCGGTTGTGCTCATCGCAACGCCGGGAGCCGGTGACGCAGCCCGGCTGGCTGCCGAGCGCGTCACGGTCGACCTGGCCTGACCTGGGCTCTTCCGAGCCGCTACATGCGCCGACGCAGACCGGCATACACCAGCCGCCGGGCCCGGCCGAGCGCCAGCGCCATGAACCGACCCCGCCGCAGGTCGGAGCGGCTGAGTAGTCCCGGGGTGCTCTGGGCAAGCGCATCGTGGAAGGCGACGACCTGGCGCGCCTGCTCCTCGGCCAGCTCGACACTCCACTGGTGATCGCTGATGCGGAAGGCGGCCAGGGACTTGTCCACGGCATAGAGGTCCCCACGCAGCAACACTCGCACGTAGGTCGCCTCGTCGATGACGTACGGGAACTGCGACCACCAGCCGCCGGCCTCGGCCAGGACGGCTCGGCGGATCAGCACCGAAGCGGGCTCGCCGAAGATGTTCGTGCCGGTGACGACGGCGCGGCGGATCGCAGACCGGCCCTGGTGGTACCCGGAGATGCGCGCCATGCCCCTGCCGCCCAGCACGATCGCGCCGTGGGCGTCGATGAGGTCGCGGCGGGCACAGACCAGGGTGACCTGCGGATTGGCGTCCATCGCATCGACCTGGTCGCGCAGGCACGTCGGGTAGATCAGGTCGTCGCCGCAGACCAGCTTGAGAAACTCCCCCGTGGCGGCATCGGTGACCGCCTGCCAGTTCGCGCCAGCACCGCCGCCCGGCGGTGTCTGCCACAACCGCACTCCCGGTATGCCGGCAAAGCGCTGCAGTGCCTGCCAGGTGCCGTCGGTCGAGCTGTGGTCGGCGATGAGCAGCTCGAAGTCGGTGAAGGTCGACGCGAGGATCGACTCGACGGTCGAGTCGACAAAGCCCGCGTTGTTGAAGGTCGGGACGACCACCGAGACGCGTGGCGTCACCGATGGATCTGGTCCTCGGGGCGCCGGAACGAGAAGTACTTGTGCCCGAACCAGCTGAACACCCCGGTGACCAGCAGGATGATCGTCTGGGCCAGCTTGGGGGTCAGCTCGCCGAGCTCGACGAGCACGTTGAGCAGGACCCAGTTCACGGCGAGCGTGGACAGGTAGACGCTCTCGAATCGTGCCAGGTCGCGCCACACCTGACCACGCACCCGGAAGACCAGCCCGCGGTAGAGCCCGAACGCGCACAACACCGACACGACGTGGGCGCAGGCCAGCACCGCGGTGTTGTGCGGCACCCCCTCCCAGCTGGGAACCATCGCGCGGAACAGATCGTCAAACCCGAAGAAGGCCACGAAGCCGATGGCCGTGTTCGTCGCGCCGACGATGACGAACGCCAAGCGCTGGTCCTTGACGGCGGCCAGCAGCCACCCGGGGTGGCTCGCGGACGTGCCTTCGGGCGCGGGGCTGGTCGGACGAAGCGACATCTCGCCCGCCAGTGTAGGGGCTCGCCCTTTAGCCATCCGGGACATGCCAAACTGGCACGGCCCAGCGAGAACATGAGGAGTTCGACGTCGTGAGTGGTCCGTACCGGGGGTCAGACGGGCCGCGGCCCATCCCCCAGAACGTGCCCGGCGACGACGTCTACACGGTCGACACCCGGAAGTCGTTCTCGTTCCGCCGCCCGGAGCGGGCACCCGAGGGCCCCGAGCCGACCCACGGCGGGCCCGGCGGCCCGGGACAGACGGCCCAGCCCGGGCCACCGGCCAAGCGCTCGCCCAGGCGCATTCGGGTCCGGCGTGTCGTCGCGATCGTCGCAGTCCTGGCAGTGCTGTGGGTCGCCTTTCTGCTGTGGGTACCGTTCAGCGCCTGGCGGGGCGTCGAGCGGGTGGACAACAACCCGGCCTCCCGCCCGGCTGACGTCGGCGGGAAGAACTACCTGCTCGTGGGCTCGGACAGCCGAGTCGGCCTGACCGAGGCCGAGGCCCAGGCGCTGGGCACCGACAACGACGACGTCGGCCAGCACACCGACTCGATTATGCTGGTCCACGTCTCCCAGCAGGGCCACCCGCCGGTCATCGTCTCGATCCCACGCGACTCCTACGTCGCCATCCCGGGCAAGGGCAACAACAAGATCAACGCGTCGTACGCCCTCGGCGGGGCCAAGCTGCTCACCAACACGGTCGAGCAAGTGTCCGGAGTGCACATCGACGGCTACCTTGAAGTGGGATTTGTCGGCTTCGCCGGGATCGTCGACAGCCTGGGCGGCGTCGAGGTCTGTGTCCCGACGGCCATGAAGGACGACTTCTCCGGCCTGAACGTCCAGGCCGGCTGCCAGATGATGGACGGCAAGACGTCGCTGGCCTACGTGCGCTCCCGGCACGCCGACCCCAAGGGCGATCTTGGGCGTGCCGAGCGCCAGCGCCAGTTCCTCGGGGCCGTCATCAAGAAGGCCGCCTCACCCAGCACGGTGCTCAACCCCGTGCGCTACAAGGCGTTCGCCGACGCCGCCAGCCAGGGCCTCGTCGTTGGCGAGACCACCTCCCTCTCGGATGCCGTGACGATCTTCCAGGCCATGCGCCAGGTCAGCGCGGGCGAAGGGATCTCCACGCAGGTCCCCGTCGAGAACCCCGCGTATGTGACTCGTAACGCCGGCGTCGCGGTCAAGTGGAACGACGCCAAGGCCAAGGCGCTCTTCACGGCGCTGAAGAACGATGAGGCGGTCACCGCGCCGGCAAGCTGAGCCTCGCTTGGCTGCCGGCGGCGGCATACCCTCGCCGCACTGCCCGGCATACCCTCGCCGCACTCGCCAGCTGCGACGGGGATCACTTTCCGGACCCCAACACCCTGGCACCAGGCCGGGCGGTCGTGCCTAAGGTGGCTTCCGGGGGCAAGTGCGGCAAAGGAGGGGACCATGGGCCGGCACGAGTCCGTCACTCCCAGCGAGCGGCCCGGATGGCTGCTGCCAGCAGCCGCACTCGCTGTCGTGGCGCTGCTCACCGCAGGAGGCTTCGCGGTCACCCGCCTGCGCTCCGAGCCGACGTCCAGCGCGAGCGCCGCCGGAACCTCCACGTGCGCAAGCACCGCCACCGTGCGGGTTGCGACCTCACGCGCCATGGTGTCGCTGGTCCAGTCCGCGGCGGAGGCGGCGGCCCACGCGGGGGCCTGCGCCACGTATGCCGTGACGGACCAGCCCGAGGCCGACACCGCTGCTGCGGTGGCAGCCGGCACGCGCCCAGACGTGTGGATCCCGGATGCCTCCGTCTGGCTCGAGGAAGTCCGCGCCAAGGCTGCCCACGTGCCGCTGGTGGCCGGTCCGTCGGTCGCGAGCTCGCCGCTCGTCATCGCCGTGCCCAAGCGGCTCGTGGACGCCGGGACGACCCCGTCCTGGGCCGGCGCCGTGGCGAGGCAGTTCCCGTTGCGCACGGCGGACCCGGCGAGGAACGCCTCCGCCCGCCTGGCGCTGTTCAGCAGCCAGGCCGCGCTGGGCACGAGCGAGCCGGCCCGGATCGCTCTCGGCGCGGCCATGATCCAGCTCAGCCGGGTCGCGGCAGAGTCGGATGCGGCCCTGTTGCAGCGCGCCAAGGACGCACCCGACGCCGCGGAAGCCTTCCCTGTTGAGCAGTCCGTGCTCACGGCATACCTCATGGCCAACCCGGGCGTGCCCCTGACCGCCGCGTTGCCCACGGACGGCACCGCGCAGTTCGACCACCCCTACGTCACCTTCTCCGACGCGGCCCCGGACGTAGCGAGCGCGACCGCAGCCCTACAGGGCGCCTTGACCAGCGCAGATGCCGTCGCACGGCTCAAGGAGGCAGGCCTGCGCACCGGACCGAGCGACCCCGGTTCGCCGAGTGCCGGTATGCCGGCCGGTGTTCCCACCTATCTGCCCGCACCGCCCGCACCGATCGCCGCCGGGCTGCTGCGGTCCTGGAGCAGCGTGCGGACCGAGATGAAGATGCTCGCCGTGGTCGACACTTCCGGGTCGATGAAGTCGCCGGCGGGGGCAAGCACTCGGATGGCACTGGCCCACGAAGCCGGGCTGATTGCTCTGTCGAGCTTCCCGCCGGGGTCCGCGGTCGGACTGTGGCAGCTGGGCTACCGCCTGGGCGGGATGAGCCAAGACTGGCGTGAGCTCGTGCCTACGCGTGGCCTCACGGAGGTCGTCGGCGGGCGCGACCAGAGGAGCATCCTGGCCGAGGGGTTCGGAGTGGCCGCGTCCATGCCGGGTGGCGGCACAGGCCTCTACGACACGATCCTGGGTGCCTTTCAAGCGGCGCAGGCCGGCTTCGACCCGGGGCGGGTCAACTCCGTCGTCGTGCTGACGGACGGCTTCAACGACGACCCGAGCTCGATCAGCCTCGACCAGCTGATCTCCCAGCTCACCGCCTTGCGCGACCCGAACCGGCCGATCGTGCTCATCACCGTGGGTATCGGCCCGGACGCCGACCAGGCCGTGCTCAAGCGCATAACGGAATCGGTTGGTGGGCAGTCGTACTCAGCCGTCCAGCCGGAACAGATCATCCCCGTCTTCGTCGAAGCTCTCCTCGCCCGCGGCTGACGCTGCCTGGCTTCGGGTTGCCGGCCACCTCGCTCGCCGCCCCTTGGGTGGAGGTAAAAACGACAGCGGAGGTGAAACCGTGCGCTCTTTCGCACGCTATTACCTCCGTTGCTCAGTTTTACCTCCGATACCTCCGTTGCTCAGTTTTACCTCCATTACCTCCGTTGCTCAGTTTTACCTCCGACCAACCTTCGCCGCCCCGGTCGCGTTTCACGCGCGAACGTCAGCCCCCAGCCAGGGCGGGAATCACCTCCCGGGCAAACAGCTCGATCCCCGAGTAGTCGTACGCCGCTTCCGCGAAGTAGCTGATCGCATACCCGAGCCCGGCGTCGGCAAATGCACGCAGGCTGGCCACGATCTGCTCGGGCGTTCCGACGCCGGGCGTGCCGCGCAGCCCCTCGACCTCGGCCCGCACCCGGTCCGCTCGCAGCCCCGCCGCAACCCGCCGGGCCACGTACTGCTCGAGCCGCTCGTCGACCTCGGCCTCCGTCCGCCCGATGAAGACGTTGAAGTTGCTCGAGCGCACGATCTCGTCGCTGTCCCGGCCGACCGCCGCGCAGTGCCGCCGCAGCACCGCGTCCTTGTGCCGGAACGCCTCGACGTCACCGAAGAAGTTCGTGTAGTCGGCGTACTGCGCGGCGATCCGCAAGGTCACCTTCTCGCCGCCCCCGGCCACCCACATCGGTATGCCGTTCGCGTCCGATCCGGGCACCGCGGTTCCTTGCAGAGGGCGCGGCGAGCAGATGGCGCCGTCGGCCGAGTAGTACGTGCCGGCATGCGTCGCGATGCCCTTCGTCCACATCTGCCGGAAGATCTCGACCCCGTCGCGCAGCCGCCCGAGCCGCACCCGGGGCTCCGGGAAGCCATACCCGAAGGCTCGCCACTCGTGCTCGTACCACCCGCCGCCGATGCCCATCTCCAGCCGGCCCCCGGACACGACGTCGATGGTGGCCGCCGCTTTAGCCAGGTATGCCGGGTTGCGGTAGGACATGCACGTGCACATCTGCCCAATCCGAACCCGTCTGGTCGACGCGGCGTATGCCGCCATCAGCGACCACGCCTCGTGCGTCGCCTCCTCGGAGGGCCTCGGCACGGTGTGGAAGTGGTCGTAGACCCAGAGCGAGTCCCAGGCGGGATCGCCGTCGATGCGCTGGGCCAGCCCGTTCATGACCTCCCAGTGCCGGGCCGCCTCGATGCCGACCAGATCCATCCGCCAGCCTTGCGGCACGAAAACCCCGAACCTCATCCCCGACCTCCTCGAACCGCGTCACCCGATGTGACGATTCCTGATGGGCCACCTACCCGGACGCCGGGCCATCATGTCAACCCCGCTCACGCCGGGCTCAGCCGGCCGCCACCGCCAGCAGCCGGTATGCCAGGCTGGGGCCATGGCGGCCTACAACGACCCCGAGGTCATCCGCGAGCTGCTGACCCGGCCGAACACGTGGGCCGTCGTGGGCCTGAGCGCGAACCGCTCGCGCACGGCATACCGCATCGCGCAGTACCTGCACGCCGAGCTGGGCAAGCACGTCGTGCCGGTGCATCCCGCGGCCGTCCCCGTGTTCGACAGCCCGGGGTACGCCAAGCTCGCCGACATCCCCAACCACACCCGGATCGACGTCGTGGACTACTTCGTCAACTCCCAGCGGGTGGGGCCGATCGTCGACGAGGCGATCGCCGAGAAGGACCGGCTGCACATCAGCGCCGTGTGGCTGCAGGTGGGCGTCATCGACGACGCCGCGGCCGCCCGGGCGCAGGCTGCCGGGCTTGACGTGGTCATGGACCGGTGCCCCAAGATCGAGTACCCCAAGCTGGTGCCGCACGCCTAAGGCGTTTGGGACTCCCTCAACGCCGCCCCTTTGGCAAGCGCCTGCTCGCGCAACCCACTCTGGAAGTCCAGCATCCGCCCCCGCAGCCGGGCAGCCTCGACACCCACCCCCGCAGCCAGGATGCGCACCGCCAGCAAGCCGGCATTCCGGGCGCCGCCGATCGACACCGTCGCCACTGGCACCCCGGCTGGCATCTGCACGATCGACAGCAGCGAGTCCAGCCCGTCCAGGTGCGCCAGCGGCACTGGCACGCCGATGACCGGCAGCGGAGTCACCGATGCAAGCATCCCGGGCAGGTGTGCCGCTCCCCCCGCCCCCGCGATGAGCACCCGCAACCCTCGCTCAGCAGCGCTGGAGCCGTAGGCGATCATGTCGGCCGGCATCCGGTGCGCGGACACCACATCGGCCTCATAAGCCACACCGAACTCCTCCAGCGCCTCTGCGGCCAGCGACATGACCGGCCAGTCGCTGTCGCTGCCCATGACCAGGCCCACGACGGGCTCGTCGGAGTCGGGCTGCTCACTCATCAATGGTTCCTTGCAGGTAGTCGGCCGCATGTCTCGCCCGGACCCGGCAGGCGGCGAGGTCGGCGCCGCACACCGTGATGTGACCCAGCTTGCGTCCCGGCCGCACGCCCTTGCCGTACAGGTGCACCTTCGCCCCCGGGTCGCGGGCCATGATGTGCCGGTATGCCGGGTAGAGCTCCTCGTGCGGGCCACCCAGCACGTTGGCCATCACCGTCCACGGTGCGAGGGGCCTGGGGTCCCCCAGCGGCAGGTCGAGCACGGCCCGCAGATGCTGCTCGAACTGGCTGGTGAGCGACCCGTCGATGCTCCAGTGCCCGCTGTTGTGCGGGCGCATGGCCAGCTCGTTGACCAGGTACGCGCTGGCGTGGCCGCCACTGCGGTGTTTGTCCGGGCGGACCTGGAACATCTCGACGGCGAGCACCCCGGTCACCCCCAGCTCGCCGGCGATCCGCAGGCCCGCGTGGGTCGCCTCAGCGGCGGCACCGGGGCCGAGCCCCGGTGCGGGGGCGATGACGTCTGTGCAGATGCCGTCGGTCTGGACCGTCTCGACGACCGCCCAGGCTGCCGCCTGTCCGCTGGGACTGCGCGCCACGAGCACCGCCAGCTCGCGCTCGAACGCCACCAGCTCCTCGAGCAGGATGCCGTCCGTGAGCGCGCCGTAGCCCGCCGCCGCGTCGCGCGCTGCAGCCTCGAGCCAGTCGGACAGCTCCTCAGGGGCTTCCACGATGCGAACGCCCTTGCCGTCGTAGCCACTTCGCGGCAGCTTGGCGACGAACGGCCCGCGAGCCTGCGCCGCGAATGCCTTGACGTCCGCCAGGTCGCGGGCCTGAGCCCACGTGGGGCAGGCCACCCCGAGCGCGGTGAGCCGCGAACGCATGGCGAGCTTGTCCTGGGCGTAGACGAGCGCCTCAGGCGTGGGGTGCAGCACGGTGCCCTGCGCCTGCAGGGCCGCGAGCACGTGCCCCGGAACGTGCTCGTGGTCGAAGGTCACGACGTCGCACGAGCGGGCGAACCGGCATACCGCTTCCAGATCGGCGTGGTCACCCACCGGCGCGGAGGGAACCACCAGGGCCGCCGAGGAGTCCGCCGACTCGGCCAGTACGCTGAGCTGCACTCCCAGGGCCACCGCGGCCGGTTGCAGCATGCGCGCCAGCTGGCCCCCGCCGACGACGCCGACCACCGGGAAACCCCCCGGCGCGCGGCGTGGCTCGCTCATCGCGGCAGCCTATCGGGCGGTTTGCGCTGTCTCGCCACGCGGCCAATGCCCGGTCGGGACAGGTTGGCCGGTTAGAGTCATCCCCGTGACCCCCCAGCACATGAGCCTCGCTGACCGGATCCGGTCCGTCATCGACGTCTTCTGGCGCGAGCTGGCCAAGTTCGGGATCGTCGGAGCGATTGCCTTCCTCATCGACTTCGGCGGGTTCCACCTGCTCTTCTACGGCCCGCTGGAGGGCCACCTCACGACGGCCAAGATCCTCTCGGGCGTCGCCGCTACCACGTGGGCCTGGATGGGCAACCGGATGTGGACCTTCCGCCACCGGCGCAACCGCCCGGCCCACCACGAGGCGATGCTCTTCTTCGTGGTCAACGGCATCGGCCTGGTCATCGCCACGCTCTGGCTGAACTTCACCCACGACACCCTGGACATGGTCTCCCGCACCGCGGTCAGCGTGAACACGGTTCTGGGCATCGCACTGGCGACAGTCTTCCGGTTCTGGGCCTATCGCCAGTTCGTCTTCGCGGGCGAGCACCCTGGCGACCCGGAGGAGGCGCAGGAGCAGCCGGAAACCCCTAGCCAGCTCAGCGAGCCACGGACCGCGCGCTAGTCCCCCAACCCACGTCGGCCTCGGAAAGAAACAACGCGAACGTCGCCG
>JBIOUP010000224.1:0-4288 GCA_044867305.1 Dermatophilaceae bacterium | reverse complement strand
GTCAACGGCGGGAATGACACGGCGGAGGGCGTGGGATTCGAACCCACGTGACGGTTGCCCGCCAAGCGGTTTTCAAGACCGCCGCACTAGGCCACTATGCGAGCCCTCCCAGAGCCGCTGCACCCGGCGGCCCGACTCCGCATCGTAGTTGAGGCATGAACGGCGGCGGCGACCGAACGGGTCGGCGGACAGCACGGTGCGGTCACGGGGTCGGGCGCTCGCCCCAGCACCCGGCCCCGTGACCAGCCCCCAGGTCACGGTTGAGTCCCCCCGGCCGCGTCCCCCACGCAGACCACGCCCCGTGACGCGCCGGCCCATCAGCGATGTAGCCGACATCTGGCAGGAGCGCTCAGACGCCAGCCTGATACGCACCGGACGCACCGAAGGGCCCCACCTGCCCTAGTTCGCAGGGGAACCGGGAGGTATCAGGCACGGAGCCGAAGATCTCCTGTCCAGGGAACGGCCCCACGCCATAGCCTGGAGGGTGGGCATCGCGAACCGACAGGACGAGTCATGACCTTCCCCGAGTTCGACGCGTTGCTCGCCCTGTCCTGCCCGAGAGTTGAGGATGGTTCGGGCCACCAGCCCAGTTACGGTAAGGGTTCATGACCAGCGCACCCGGCGAGAGCCTGGCCGAGCGGTCGGCCAGGGCGTTTGCGGCATACCAGGGCGGCGAACGCGAGCGCATGGGTGTCCTCGTCGACCTGCTCACCCCCATCCTGTGGCACACGGCCCGCAGCCAGCGGCTCGACCACGCCGCTGCTGAGGACGCGGTCCAGCTGGCCTGGATGCGCCTGGTGGAGCACGCCGACTCGATCCAGGACCCGCGCGCCGTGCTCTCGTGGCTCATCACCACCGTGCGCCGCGAGGCCTGGCGGCTCACCCGACGCGACCAGCGCCTCACCGTCACCGACGAGCTGCCAGAGGCCGACGGCGATCACACCCCAGCGCCCCTCGACCCTGCCATGGCCGCCGTGCTCAACGACGACCAAGCCCGGCTCTGGCAACACGTCTCCGGGCTGCCCGAGCGGTGCCGCGCCCTGCTGCGGGTCGTCGCGTTCGTCGACCGGCCGGACTACGCGGAGGTCTCCCAAGCCCTCGGGATGCCGGTGGGCTCGATCGGCCCGACCCGCGGCCGATGCCTGGCCAAGCTGCGGGCGTCCTTGCTCGCCGACCCAACCTGGAGCTCGCAATGAGCCGCGACGACATCGAAGCCACCCTGGCAGCAGGCGCGCCCGACAACACTGACCGGATTCTCTTGGGGGACGTCGGCGAGCTGTACACGCGCCTGGACCCGCCGCCCGATGGGCTGGCCGAGCAGGTGAAGTTCGAGCTGACGCTCGCGGCTTTGCACGCCGAGATCGCCGAGCTCGAGCAGCTGACCTCCGCGGGCGTGCGGCACGACGACTTCACGACCACCGGCTCGGTGACCTTCACCAGCAGCTCACTCAGCCTCATGGTCACCCTCGCCCCTGAGCCCGACGGCACGACGGTGCGGGTGGACGGTTGGGTGACCGGCGGTGAAACCGACGTCGAGCTGCGAGTGGCCGGACGCAGCCAGCACGCGACTGCCGACATCAACGGCCGGTTTGTGCTGTCAAACGTGCAGCGCGGCCCGGCGAGATTCATCCTGCGGCCCTTGACCGCAGGGGTACGACCAGTCATCACCCCGACCATCGAGATCTAGTGGGTCTTTCCGCAGAGCGAACCAAGCAGTCGAGGTCCGGGCCAGCCCTGGACGCCGTCGAGGGCTGCGTCGCACAAGCCAAAGACCAGCTAGCGCGCTACCGACCTGACCGCGCTGCCGGGCTGTTGGCCAAGGCCCGAGCGCTCGCGAGCGCGCAGCCGCAGCTGTTCGATGCCCCCCGGGGCCGTGAGGCGCTCATGCGGGTGACTCTGGCCGAGAGCTGGGTCGCCTTCGAGGAGCGAGGCCTTCGCGCCGGGGAGGCGGTCCTCGGCAAGGCGGTCGCACAGGCCGAGGCGATGGACCGACGCGACCTGGTCAGCCTCTGCCACATGCAGGGCGCCTCGATGCACGGGCGAAGCGGCAACCTGGCCGAGTCGCTGGCCCGGATGAACCTGGCCAGTGCAGGGCTGGACGTGCTGGCGCTGGACGACCGGGCGAAGCTGTTGCTCAACCGTGGGGCGTTGGCGGCCCAGCTCATGCAGCTGGATCAGGCCGCGGCCGACCTTACGCGCAGCGCCGCGCTCGCGTCCGGAGCCAGCGAGGCCAACCTCGAGTTCGCCGCGGTCCACAACCTGGGCTACGTCGAGTTCCTCAGGGGCGACCTGCCGAGGGCGCTGGCCCTCATGGACCGGGCCGACGCCATGACCGTCGAGGTGGAACGCGGGGTGTCCTTGCTGGACCGCGCGCGAGTTCTGCTGGAAGCCGGTCTGGTCACCGAGGCACGGGACACCCTCCGCGAGGCGACCTCCGTCGGCACGCACTGGAACGAGCAGGATCTGGGCGAGATCGAGCTCGTCCAAGCCCGCACCGCGCTGCTGCTCGGCGACGCCACCGACGCGGCGCGGCTGGCCGGCCTCGCCCGCCGCCGCTTCCAGGGGCGCGCCTCAGCGGCCTGGCGCCGCCAGGCCCAGCTGGTGGGAGTCGAGGCCGCCCAAGCGGCACGCGCGAACCCACAGTCGGTGGCCAGGGTCGCCGACGCCCTGCACCACTCGGCGCTCGAGCACGACGAGCTGCACGTGGCCCGCCGAGCCGCGCTGATCGCAGCCGATGCGCTGCTGGACCAAGGCGATCTCGAGCGCGCCCGAACGGCATACGCCAGCGCACGTCCGCTCGCCCACAGCGCCGGCCTGGCCACGCGTCAGCACGTCGACCTCGTCGCCGCGCGCCTCGCGGTCGCATCGCGAGCCCCCCGGCGCGCCACCACGATCCTGCGCCGCGCCGCCGAAGACCTGGCCCATGCTCAGCAGCGCGCCTCGAGCCTTGACCTGCGCACTGCGCTCGCCGTCCACAGCGGCCGACTCGCGGCGCTCGACCTGCGGCTGGGCATGCACAGCGGCCGGGTGGACTCGATCTTCTCGCGCACCGAGCGCTGGCGCGCCATGTCTGCCCGACTCCCCGTGGTCCAACCACCCCCCGACTCCGAGGCAGCCGGCCTGCTCAGCCGGCTTCGTCGCACCCGGGAGGACCTGCGCGGTACGCCTCCCGGGCCGGACGCGGACCGGCTACGCGACGACGCCTCGCGTCTGGAGCGCCGCATCCGCCGACTCGACTGGGCGAGCACCAACAGCGAAGGCACGTTGGGCACGCGCACGCGCCCCATCGGGTATGCCGAGGCGCTCGAGGCCGCTCGGGTCCACGACACCACCGTCGTCTCCTACCTGCCTTTCGAGGACAGCCTGTATGCCGTCGTGCTGGGTCCGCGAAGCGGCGGCCGCGTGGTCCGGCTGGCACCGCTCGCCGCCGTCGACACGGTGACCGGCAAGGTCCGGGCCGACCTCGAAGTCGCGTGCCTGCCGACGGTCTCTGCGTTGCGCGGGGCCGTGGAGGCCTCGCTGCGCCGTTCCCTGGACGACCTCGACCGGTTGCTGTTGGCCCCGCTGGGCCCCCTCGGACGGATCGCGGTCGTGCCCATGCTGGCGCTCGCAGGTGTGCCGTGGGCCATGCTGCCCAGCCGGGAAGGGCGCCCGACTACCCTCACCAAGACGGTCACTGGCTGGGCGCGCACCGCTGAGCGGCCGGCATACGCTCCGCGCGTGGCCGCCTTAGCCGGTCCGGATCTGCCGATGGCGGTGCAGGAGGTGCGCCAGATCGGGGCGGCCTGGCCTCATGCGACCGTGGTCGAGCCGGCTGCCTGCACGACCCAGGAGCTCATCCGGGTGGCCGCCACCCATGACCTGGTGCACATCGCGGCGCACGGGCGACACAACTACGAGAGCCCGTTGTTCTCGACGTTGCGGTTCACGGATGGGCCGGCGTTCGGTTATGAGGTTCCGGGCAAGCTCATCGCGGCGTCGCACGTGGTGCTGTCCGCCTGCGAGGTCGGCCGAGTGACGATGCGCCCGGGTGACGAGGCGCTGGGGCTGACGTCGGTGCTGCTCAGCCTGGGGATCCGCTCTGTGGTGGCCGCCGTGGCCCGCGTGCCCGACGATGTCGCCGCGCACACCATGGTGGCCTACCACCGGGAGCTGGCCCGAGGCGCCGAGGTGGCTGAGGCCTTGGCCTCGGCAACGCAGGATGCTCCGCTCATCGCTCGGGCCTTCATGGCGTTCGGCTCCCAATGGCGGGCCGCGCCGCCGGAGACTGCACCGAGTGGGCAGTAGG
>JBIOUP010000223.1:0-4093 GCA_044867305.1 Dermatophilaceae bacterium | reverse complement strand
CGCTGGGGCCGCTGCTGGACGTCGCGGTATCGGGCACCGCGCTCGCCGAGGCCATCGGCCATCGGCCGGCGCACGAGGTCTTCCTGCTGGCGCGACAGCAACTTCAGCATGCGGTGGGGCCGGTCGTGTTCGTCATCGAGGACGCGCATTGGGCGGACGGTCCTACGTGCGACATGATCCGCTTCCTGGGGCGACGCCTCTCGAACGTCAAAGCGCTTCTGGTGGTGACCTATCGGGACGACGAGGTGGGTCCCGACCACCCCCTGCGCGTCGTGCTCGGCGACCTGGCGGCCGCCCCAAGCGTCAGTCGGCTGCGGGTGCCTGCCCTGTCTCGCACTGCTGTCAGCGAGCTAGCGGCCGACCACGGGCTTGACGGTTCGCAGGTCTACGCCATGACTGGCGGCAACGCGTTCTTCGTCTCCGAGGTGGTTGCTGCGCGGTCGCCAGAGCTGCCACAAACGGTCAGTGATGCCGTCCTGGCCAGGGCCGCCCGGCTGCCCCCTTCGGCCCGCCAGGCCTTGGACGCCGCCTCGGTGAACCCCGTCGCGTTCGAGCCGAGATTGCTCGAGGCTGCCGTCCGAGCAGCCGACGTCGACGTGGACGCCTGCGTCACCATGGGTTTGCTCGTTCCCGACGGCCACCTGCTGCGGTTTCGACACGAGATCGCCCGCCTCTCCGTCGAGGCGGCCCTGCCCCCGGCTCGCCGTCGGCAGCTGCACGAACTGATGCTCGGGTTGCTTGCCTCCGAACCAGGGACCGACGCGGCCCGGCTGGCCCATCACGCCCTCGGTTGGGGTGATGCGCAAGCCGTCGTCCACTACGCGAGTGCCGCTGCGGCCGCCGCCGTCCGCATGGGCGCGCATCGGGAGGCGGCCGGTCTCTACACCGCGGTTCTGCTGCAGAGTGCTGCGCTTCCGGCGGAGCAGCGCGCCGACCTGCTCGAACGGCGCTCGTACGAGTACTACCTCACTGGTCAGGTTGACCAGGCCGTCGCCAGCCGGGAGGGCGCTCTTGCGCTGGCCAGACAGGCCGCGGACCAGCGCCGCATCGGTGACAACCTGCGGTGGCTCTCCCGGCTGGCCTGGTTCGATGGACGCACCGACCTGGCCTTGGTTCTGGGCCACGAGTCGGTCGCTGTGCTCGAACAGCAACCCCCGGGACACGAGCTGGCGATGGCCTACAGCAACCTGGCGCAGCTGGGCATGCTCCGAGCCGGGTATGCCGATGCCGAGCTGTGGGGGCAGAAAGCGCTCGCTCTGGCAGCCCAGCTCGGCGATCTCGAGGTCACCGTTCATGCACTCAACAACGTCGGCACATCCAGGTACCTGATGGGCGACCCGAGCGGGCGCGCTCAGCTGGAGCGCAGCCTGGCCTTGGCGCTCGAGAACGGCCTCGAGGAGCATGCCGCCCGCGCCTATACGAACCTGCTCTCGGTCGCCGTGACCAAGCGTGACGTGGCGGGCGCCACCGACACGGCCGAGAAGGGTTTGACGTACTGCCGGGAGCGGGATCTGGACTCCTGGACGCTGTACATGAACGGCTGGCGGGCGCGCTTGGCTCTCGACGTGGACGACTGGGAGCAGGCAGAGCGAGCCGCGTCCGAGGTTCTTCGGCGCCCCGATGCGACGCCGGTCAGCGCGATCAACGCCAAGGCCGTCATGGCGCGGCTGCGAGCGCGCCGGGGTCAGCCCGGTGCGCTCGTACTCGCAGACCAAGCAATCGCCGCTGCCGTGGAGACCAACGAGCCGCAACGGTTGTCCGTCGCGTTCGCGGCCGCGGCCGAGGTCAGGTGGGTTCTGGGCAAGCAGCTGCCCGAAGTCGTCCGAACCAGGGCGGCCCAGGTGGCGCAGGACAGCGACGCGTGGGAGGCGCATGAGCTCGCCGTCTGGGCCATGCGACACGGCCTTCGGCTACCAGCGCAGAACCACCATGACCCCTACCTGCAGTCTCTGCGTGGAGATCACGCGGCTGCAGCGCAAGCCTGGCTTGGGCAAGGGTGCCGGTACGAGGCGGCGTTGGCGGCTCTCGACAGCAGTGATCCGGACCTCATCCGGCGCGGCGTCGACTGGCTGCGACAGCTGGGAGCCGACGGCGTCCTGGATCGCGCCAACGCTCGGCTGCGCGATGTCGGGGTGCGCGGGCCGCGCGCCTCCACGCGCAGAACCCCGCCGGTCTCACGGACCGCGAGACCGAGGTTCTGGCGCTGCTGGCCGAAGGACTGTCCAACGCGGCGATCGCCGCGCGGCTGGTGCTTTCCAAGCGCACGGTGGACCACCACGTCTCGGCCGTTCTGCGCAAGCTCAACGTCACCACCCGAGCCGAGGCGGTCAGGTGGGCAACGCAATCTGGGTATGCCGGCCGCCCAACCTAGGCGTCCATGCCGATGGCCCGGGCTGGCGGGGCTGCGATCGTCATGCGTGTCGGTTCGACACCGAGTCCGGACCCGAGAAACAGGAGTCAACATGCCCCTCTACATGGACGTCCACAGCCTTGACGGCCAGGTCGCAATGAGTGACGTGGCAGAGGCCCACCAGGCTGACCTGCTCACCCAAGGCAAGTTCGGCGTCAACTACCGGCAGTACTGGGTCGACGAGGCAGGCGGGAAGATCTTCTGCTTGGTCGAGGGACCATCTGCGGAGGCCGCTGCCGCAGTGCACCGGGAGGCGCACGGTCTGGTCGCAGACGAGATCCACGAGGTCAAGGAAGGCGTCTAGCCGCCTAGGGGACCCGGCTTCCCAACCCTTCTGTCGACTCCGTACCCATCACCTCGACTACCCACTCCTGGGGGCGGCTCCCCACTCACTGCGATGGGTGGGCAGTGCAATTCAGGGGTGGCTAGCCGAAGAGGGTAAGCCCAAGCACCCTCCGGCGGTATTCGCCCACCGGAGGGTGCTTGGTTGTGACTCGCCCTGCGCCAGCTACGTGGCCACCTCTTGGGTGGTCGGGTACCGGGTGAGGTTGTCGCCGGTGGCGGGATCGAACACATGGATCTGGTCGCTGTCGAACCACAGTTCGGTTGTCGTGCCGCCAGAGATCCTGCTGGCCGCGTTGAGCGAGATCACCAGCTGGGTACGCATCTGCTCGCTGTCCAGCTCGCGCTGCAGCTCTTTGAGCTGTCGGGTGACGTCTTCCGGCGCCTCGTAAGGCACGTAGGCGTACAGCTCGTCCCCGAGCCATTCCGTGACGTCCACGGTGGCGCTGAACGTCTGCCCGTGTTGGCGGGTCGACTCGTCGACAAGGGAGGCGTCCTCGAAGTGCTGGGGGCGTATGCCGAGAATGACCAGATCGTGTCCGGCTGCGTCCTTGAGCCGCTCGGAAGTCGGGACGCTGCCGAAGGGGGTGTCGATGGCTCCTTCCTGGACGCGGCCGGGGATGAAGTTCATCGGCGGTGACCCGATGAACCCGGCGACGAACAGGTTGGCAGGCGTGTCGTACAGGTCATGAGGAGTGCCGACCTGCTGCAGCAGCCCCTTTCGCAACACCGCGATGCGGTCCCCGAGCGTCATGGCCTCGGTCTGGTCATGCGTGACGTAGACCGTGGTCGTGCCCAGACGGCGTTGGATGCGGGCGATCTCGGTGCGCATCTGACCGCGCAGCTTGGCGTCCAGGTTCGACAGGGGCTCGTCGAAGAGGAATGCGTCGGCTTGGCGGATGATGGCCCGGCCCATGGCGACGCGCTGGCGCTGTCCACCCGAGAGATTGGCCGGCTTGCGGTCCAGGTGCTCGGTGAGCTCGAGGACGCCCGCCGCATCATTCACCCGTTGCTTGATCTCAGCGTCCGGCGTCCCCTTCAAGCGGAGGGGGAACGCGATGTTCTCGAAGACGTTCAGGTGCGGGTAGAGCGCATAGTTCTGGAAGACCATGGCGAGGTTGCGGTCCCGCGGTGCCTTCTCGTTGACCCGGGTGCCGTTGATGAGCATGTCGCCGGACGTGATGTCTTCCAGTCCCACGATCATCCGCAGCAGCGTGGACTTGCCGCACCCGGACGGGCCGACCAGGATGACGAACTCCCCGTCGGCAACCTCGAGGCTGACGTCGTTGACGGCCAGGAAACCGTCGCCGTACTGCTTGACAATGTTCTTCATGCTGATGG
>JBIOUP010000222.1:0-6770 GCA_044867305.1 Dermatophilaceae bacterium | reverse complement strand
TCAGGCACATCCGGCCGTTGCCCTCGGACTCGAGGACGACCACGGTGCCGGTCTCGGCCACCGCGAAGTTCGCCCCGGACACCGCGACTCGCGCCCGAAGGAATTTCTCGCGGAGGTGGAGCCGGGCGGCCTCGGCGAGCCGCTTGGGGTCGTCGCTGAGGTCAGGCGGCGCCGGCCGCCCGACCAGGCCCATCTCGCGCCGGAAGATCTCGCGGATCTCCGAGCGGTTGCGGTGGATCGCCGGCACGAGGATGTGGCTCGGCCGGTCGTGTCCGAGCTGGACGATGAGCTCGGCCAGGTCGGTCTCCCACGCGTGGATGCCCTCGGCCTCCAGCGCCTCGTTGAGCTCGATCTCCTGGGTGGCCATCGACTTGACCTTGACCACCTCGCCGGCGCCCTTGGCCTTGACGATCCCCACGACGATCTCGTTGGCTTCCTGGGCGTCGCGGGCCCAGTGCACGACCGCGCCATTGCGGGTGAGGTTGCCCTCCAGCTGCTCGAGGTATGCCGCGAGATGGGTGAGCATCTCGTCCTTGGCCTGCGCACCGGCCCGGCGCAGCGCCTCCCACTCGTCCACTTCCGCGACGACGCGGGCGCGCTTGTCCCTGATGATGTGGGTGGCGTGGGCGAGGTTGCGTCGCTGCTGCGTGTTGGCCAGGGCCGTTCGCGCGGCATACGGGAACTTGGGCATCCCGACGAAAGTGGGGCTGGTCTCCTGCAGGGGGCCGGGGGTCGGCTGGGTGAGCGTCATGCGGGCTGCTCCTGTGTCGAGGCGAGCACTTCGGCCAGGTGCATGGTCCGCACCCCGGCTCGTTGACGACTCAGCAGGCCGCCGATGTGCGCCAGGCAGGAGTTGTCGCCGGCGACCAGCACCTCCGCACCGGTCTCGCGCACGTGGCGCACCTTGTCCGCGCCCATGGCGATCGACACGTCGGGGTTCTTCACCGAGAAGGTGCCGCCGAAGCCGCAGCACTCGCCGTGCCCGGGCAGGTCGACCACGGTGATGCCCTTGACCTCGGCGAGCAGGCGCTGGGGTCGGTCGCCGACATGAGCCATCCGCAGCGAGTGGCAGGTGGCGTGGAAGGTCACCCGGTGCGGGAAGTACGCCCCGACATCGGTCACCCCGAGTACGTCGACGATGTACTCGGACAGGTCGTAGACACGCGGCACGAGCGCGTCCACCCGCTCGGCGAGCCGCGTGTCGCCGGCCCGCTGGGCGACGTAGTGGTGCTGGTCGCGGATCGAGCCCACGCAGGATCCGGACGGCACGACGATGGCTTCGTAGTCCTCGAAGACGTCGACGAACTTGCGCACCAACGGCAGCGCTGTACCGGCATACCCGGTGTTGACGAACATCTGCCCGCAGCAGGTCTGCTCCCGGGGGAACTCGACGCGCGCGCCGAGCCGCTCCAGGAGGCGCACTGTGGCGATGGGCGTTCCAGGCCACATGGTGTCGTTGAAGCACGTCGTGAACAGGGCGACCCGCCGTACGGTGGAGTCATGCGGGGCAGGCATGGAGGCCTCCTGGTGCGCTGAGACGAGTGGGTCGGGTGCCCACAGTGCCTGACCTTGGCCCTAGCGGCAAGGGGCTTGCAGCCATGAGGCTCGTCGTCTTCTCACCCTGGCCCACACATCGGCGGAAACCGTGGGGGACATACGGTTATAACCGGCTAGGGGCAATGGTTTCCGCAGGGTGCGCCGGTTGGTATGCCGTGCCCTGGGCAGGACGCTCGTCCACGGCCCCGCGGGCCGGCCACCGCGACATGGCCCGCTCGGCGAGCGCCGTGATGGTGAGGGCCGGGTTGACGCCGAGGTTGGCCGAGACCGTGGACCCGTCGACGACGTGCAGCCCCGGGTAGCCCCACACCCGGTGGTACGGGTCCACGACCCCGGTCGCCGGCGAGTCGGAGATGACACAGCCGCCGATGAAGTGCGCGGTCAGCGGCATGTCGACGACGGCCGACACGTTGCCGCCGGGAGTGGCGCGGACGCCGGTATGCCGGCTGAGCGCCGCACACAGCGCACGAACGCCCTTGCTGGCCTGCGGAAACCAGGTCGGATTCGGCTTGCCGTGCCCCTGCTGCGAGGTCAGTCGCACGCGCCCGCGGCGCCCGCGGCGAGCCCGGACGGTCAGGGAGTTGTCGACGCTCTGCATGACGAGCGCGACGACGGTGCGTTGCGACCAGCGCCGCACCGACAGGGTCCGGACGAAGTCACCGGGATGACGCACGGCCTGCGCCGCGAACCGCAGCGGCCGCGGCAGCCGCCCCTCGGCGTCGATCATGAGCGTGGCGAGCAGGCCCATGAGGTTGGCGCCTTTGCCGTAGCGACAGTTCTCGACGTGCGTCACGTCGTCGACATGGAACGAGGTCGTGATGGCCAGGCCCTCGGTGAGATCGAGGCCGTCGGGCACCCGGACCAGCTGGGCGCCCCCCAGCGCCTCCGAGTTGGTCCGGGTGAGGTCGCCCAGGGCGTCGGACAGCCGAGGGAGCGAGCCGGCTTTGAGCCGCTGCAGCAAGTTCGCTGTACCCCATGCGCCCGCCGCGATCACAACCTGGCCGGCGGTGACGGTCCGACGGTCGCGCCGCAGCCACGCTCCAATCGAGGCGGTCGTCACGGCATACCCGGCCTCGGTCCGGCTCGGATCCACCGGGCGAATGTCGACTACCGTGCGCAGCGGCTCGATCATGGCGCCGAGGCGCTCGGCGAGCCAGAGGTAGTTCTTCACCAGCGTGTTCTTTGCGCCGTAGCGGCAGCCGACCATGCAGTTGCCGCACATCGTGCAGCCGGTGCGTTCTGGGCCCGCGCCGCCGAAGTACGGGTCGGCCACTCGCACCCCGGGCTCGCCGAGGAACACGCCGACCGGCGTATGCCGGAAAGTCGCCCCGGCCCCCAGATCCGTTGCCGCAGCGCGCATCACCTGCTCGACCGGCCCGTCGCAGGTATTCGTCACGACGCCCAGCATCCGGGACGCCGTCTCGTAATGCGGAGCGAGCTCGGACTGCCAGTCGGTGATCTGCGCCCACTGCGGGTCCTCGAAGAACGCCGGCGGCGGCACGTAGAGAGTGTTGGCGTAGTTGAGCGAGCCGCCCCCGACGCCCGCCCCGGCGAGGATCATGACGTCGCGCAGCCGGTGGATCCGCTGCACGCCGAAGCACTTGAGCGCCGGGGCCCAGAGGTAACGCCGCACCTGCCATGACGTTTTGGCGAAGTCGGCGTCGGCGAACCGGCGTCCCGCTTCGTAGACGCGGACGGCATACCCCTTCTCGGCCAGGCGCAGGGCAGCCACCGAGCCGCCGAACCCCGATCCCACGACGACGACGTCGATGTCCCAGGGCGACTGGCTCACCGCAGGCCCACAGCCTTGGCCGCGCGCACCACACCGGTGATGACCCGGCTCCACTGCGCGTCCGTGAGCCCCTGTGGCGCGCCGAAGCCGAGGAGCCGCTGGCAGGTGACGTTCTGGGTCTCGGTGTACTTGAGGATGCCTTCAGCGCCATGGCGCCGTCCGACGCCGGAGTCACGCATGCCGCCCATCGGCGCGCCAGTCGCGGACCAGGCCGCGGCATACCCCTCGTTGATGTTGACCGTGCCCGCGCGGATCCGCGCGGCGAGGCGACGCCCAGCGGCGACGTCGCGGGTCCAGATGCTCGCGTTGAGCCCGTATGCCGTGTCGTTGGCGAGGGTGATGGCCTCCTCGTCGGAGCCGACCCGGTACACCGCGACGAGCGGGCCGAAGGTCTCCTCGTCGCGGCACGCCATGTCTGCAGTGACCCGGTCGATGACGGTGGGCTCGTGGAAGTACGGTCCGACGTCCGGGCGTGCGTGGCCGCCCGCAAGGGCGCGTGCCCCCTTGGCCAGGGCGTCGCGGAGGTGCGCCTGCGTGCGCTCGAGCTGGCGCGGCCCGAGCAGGGTGCCCATGTCGATCCCGTAGGCCAGCTCGCCTCCGAGGCGCATCTGCCGCACTGCTGGCAGGAAGCGCCCGAGGAACGCCTCGGCGATGTCGGCGTGCAGGAGCAGCCGTTCGGAGTGCACGCACAGCTGCCCGGCCGAGCCGAAGCAGGACCGGACCGCGCCCTCCACTGCCCGGCTGACGTCGGCGTCGGCCCGCACGTAGAGGCTGTTCTTGCCGCCAAGCTCCAGCGAGGCCCCGACCAGGCGCGCGGCGGCCGTCTGCCCGACCCGGCGGCCGGTGTCGGTCGACCCGGTGTAGCAGACGTAGTCGGCCTGCTCGACCACCGCCTGGCCCACGCTCGAACCGTCGCCGACGACGACCTGCAGCACCGACTCAGGTAGCCCCGCCTCGGTGAGCAGCCGCGCCCCGTACAAGGCCGTCAAGGCGGTCTGCTGGTCCGGCCGCAGCACCACGGCGTTGCCGGCCAACAGCGCGGGGATCGAGTCGCTGACCGGCAGGGTGAGCGGGTAGTTCCACGGCGTCACGATGCCGACGACACCGAACGGGTGGTAGCTCGTGACCGCCTGAGTGAGCAGGGGGAGGATGCCGGGCGAGCGGCGGGGGGCCAGGTATGCCGCCGCGCTGCGGGCGTAGTGCCGCGCCACGAGCGTGACGTCGATGACCTCCTCGAACGCGTGCGCGCGCGCTTTGCCGCTCTCCAGCTGGATCAGGTCGAGCAGCTGGTCCTGATGAGCGAGGACCAGGTCGTGCAGGCGCAGCACGATCCGCTTGCGGTGCGCCATCGACGTTCGCGCCCAGGGCCGTTGGGCGGCTCGGGCTGCCCCGACAGCCACCGCAACGTCCGCCGTGCTGGACTGGGGAACCTCGGCGATGACCTCGCCGGTCATCGGGGTGATGGTGGCCCTCGTGGGTCCGCGTGGAGCGGCGACCACCCGCGCGGTGAGCCCGACCAGCAGTGCCGGGTCGACGGCATACCGGCGGGTGGCACGGCGGGCGGCGACGGCCAGTGCCGGGCCGGTAGGTGAGCTGGGATCTGTGGCGGTCATCAACGCCGCTTCACCCATGGGCCGTCGGGGCCAGGACGACCTCGACGCGCTGGAACTCCTTGACGTCGGAGTAGCCGGTCGTGGCCATGGCCTTGCGCAGGGCCCCGACGATGTTCGTCTTGCCGTCGGCGGCCCGGCCCGGCCCGAACAAGATCTCCTCGAGGGGCGCGTGGACGCCGACCTCCACCCGCTCGCCGCGCGGCAGGACGTGGTGGTGCGCCTCGGGGCCCCAGTGGTAGCCCTTGCCCGGCGCGTCGGTGGCCCGGGCGAGGGCGGCCCCCAGCATCACGGCATCGGACCCGCACGCGATCGCCTTGACGATGTCTCCGGAGGTGCCCACCCCACCGTCGGCGATGACGTGCACGTAGCGCCCACCCGACTCGTCGAGGTAGTCACGCCGTGCGGCCGCCACGTCGGCGATCGCGCTCGCCATGGGCGCGTGGATGCCGAGCGAGCGGCGGGTCGTGTGCGCCGCTCCCCCACCGAAGCCGACGAGCACGCCCGCGGCGCCGGTGCGCATGAGATGCAGGGCCGCCGTGTACGTTGCCGCCCCGCCCACGATGACCGGGACATCGAGCTCATAGATGAACCGCTTGAGGTTGAGCGGCTCGGCCTGCCCGGACACGTGCTCTGCCGAGACCGTCGTCCCGCGGATGACGAACAGGTCCACCCCCGCGTCGACGACGGTCTTCCAGTGCATCTGGGTGTACTTGGGCGACAGCGCCCCCGCCACGGTGACCCCGGCTTCGCGCAGCTCTTGCAGCCGCTGGGTGATGAGCTCGGGCCGGATCGGCTGCGCGTAGATCTGCTGCATCCGCGCCGTCGCCCGCGACGGCTCCAGCTCGATGATCTCCGCGAGCATCGGCTCTGCGTCGTCGTACCGGGTCCACAGTCCCTCGAGGTCGAGCACCGGCAGGCCGCCGAGCTTGCCGAGCAGCACTGCCGTCGCCGGTGACATGACCGAGTCCATCGGCGCGCCGAGGATGGGGATGTCGAAGTGGTAGGCGTCGATCTGCCAGGACACCGACACCTCCTCCGGGTCGCGCGTGCGCCGCGAGGGCACGACGGCGATCTCGTCGAAGGAGTACACCCGACGGCCGCGTTTGCCACGGCCGATCTCGATCTCGGTCACCGGGTCAGGTTAACGGGCCAAGCGCTGGCGAAACTTCGGGCCGCGAACCTGCGTCGCACGACCGCGCGCAGACGGGTCCCAGCTCTTGTCATGGCAGCCAGTGCACCCCAGGCTGGTCGGGTGCGCTCGCTCACCCGCCTGGGGGTCGTCGTTGCCGCCGGCTTGGCGGCAGCTGGATACGCACGTTACCTGCGGCCCTGGCAGCTCACCTGGGGTGCCACATCAGACGAGGTGGCTCGGCCGCTGCCTGGTGACGACCTCGTGACGAGTCCCACCTTCAACGCCACCCGCGCGATCACCATCGCCGCACCGCCCGAGAGGGTCTGGCCGTGGCTGGTTCAGACGGGGCTTACGCGGGCCGGCTGGTACAGCTACGACCTTCTCGACAACCTGGGGCGGCGCAGCGCGCGGCGCATCATTCCAGAGCTGCAGAACCTCGCCCCCGGCGACATTGTTCCGATGAGCCCGGACGGCAAGCAGGGTATGCCGGTCCACTCGGTCGACCAGCCGAAGTCGATGGTTTGGGGCACGCCGGGCGACACGACGTGGGCCTGGCAGCTGGACGCCAAGCCCGACGGCTCGACGCGCCTTATCACGCGTGTGCGCTCTCGCTATCGATGGCTCTCGCCGTCCATCGTTTTCTCCATGCTGCTCGAGTTCGCGGACATCTGGATGA
>JBIOUP010000221.1:0-6707 GCA_044867305.1 Dermatophilaceae bacterium | reverse complement strand
GGCGGCAAGCCCGGCCCGTACCACGGCTACCAGGGCGACATCGAGTCGGTCGCCGAGCTGATCCGACTGTGGACGTCCAGGCACGGGCGCTGGATGTCGCCCAAGGTGCTGGCCGGTGAGTCCTACGGCACCCTGCGCGCGGCGGCGCTCGCCGAGCACCTGCAGAACCGGTACGGCATGTACCTCAACGGCCTCGTCCTGATCTCCTCGGTGCTCGACCTGAGCTCGATCGACTTCGAGAACCAGCGCAACGACCGCGCCCACGCCAACTACCTGCCCGCCTACGCTGCGGTTGCGCACTACCACGGCCGGCTCGGGCGCCGCTCACTTGACGCCGTGCTCGCCGAGGCGCAGGAGTATGCCGCCCGCGACTACCCGTGGGCCCTGTCGCGCGGGTCGCGGCTCACCGCGGCTGAGCGGTCGGCGGCGGTCTCGACGGTGGCCCGGCTGACCGGCCTGTCCGAGGACTACGTCGACCGGGCCGACCTGCGCATCGAGCACTGGCGCTTCTGCGGGGAGCTGCTGCGCGACGAACGGCGAGTCGTCGGACGCCTGGACGGACGGTTTACCGGGCCCTCGGACCGCCCGATCGCGGAGATGATGGAGGCGGACAGCTCCTACGACGCCATCGTGGGACCCTACGCCGCCGCCGTGAACCACTATGTGCGGGCCGAGCTGGACTATCAGAGCGACCTGCACTACGAACAGATCTCACCGCGGGTGCAGCCGTGGTCCTACAAGGACTTCGAGGGCCGGCCCGTCGACGTGACCCCCAAGCTGGAGCGCGCGATGCGGATGAACCCGCACCTGCGCATCCACGTGGCGTACGGCACCTACGACCTGGCCACCCCGCCCTGGGCGGCCGAGGACGTCATGGCGCACCTTCGCATCCCCGACGAGTTGCGCGCCAACATCGAGTACGCCACCTACCCCGCCGGCCACATGATGTACGTCCACGAGCCGAGCCGGGTGCAGCAGAGCAGGCACCTGGCCGACTTCGTCCGGCGAGCCTGCCAGCGCGAGCCGTGAGGCGACAGCCGCAACAGCTCCGGCATCGGTGTCGGGGGTGGCTGGTGGCGTGGCCACGACCGGTTCGCGGCAAACCGGCCTTCGGGCGCGACCGGGCCCCCTACCGTGGGCGGCATGAGCACGGACCCCCAGCACGCGGACGCGCGCCGGGAGCCGCCCAGGCGGCCGGGCATGCTGAGCCGCCGCGTGCTGGGTGCCGCGCTCACGGTGCTCGCGCTCGTCATCGCCACCGGCGTCGGGTATGCCGTCTACCTGCGTCAGCGGGTCAGCAGCAACATCACCCAGGAGGACCTGCTGCCCGGCGGCCCGGTCCAGACCGATGCCTTGGCGGCCCGCCAGGGCGCCGCCGGTCTGGGTGCCGACTATCCTGCCTCCAGCCTGCCGGTCAAGCTGGCGGACACGGGCCTGAACGTGCTGGTCATCGGCTCGGACAAGGAGCTCGCTGGCCAGGGGTGGTCCGACGCGATCTTCCTGGCGCACGTCGACCAGGACCGCCGCCACGTCCTGCTCGTGCGCCTGCCGCGCGACCTGTACGTCACCATTCCCGGGCACGGACCGGACAAGCTGCGCACGGCATACATCCAAGGCGGCGCCAAGCTGCTCGTCGAGACCACTGAGAACCTGCTCGGGATCGTCGTGGACCACGTCGCGGTCACTGGCTTTGCCGGCTTCCGGGGGATGACCGACGCCGTCGGAGGCGTCGACGTGCTGGTCACCGAGCCCGGCGAGTGGCCGGGCTACACCTTCCGACCGGGAACGACCCATATGGACGGGGAAATGGCCCTGGCATTCGTCCGCGAACGCAGTGGTGGCGACCTGTCGCGCGGCACGCGTCAGCAGGCCTTCCTCAAGGCCCTCACCACGAAGACCCTGTCCGCGGGCGGGCTGGTCAACCCGGTACGGCTGGCGAGCTTCCTGGACGCCGCCACCGAGAACCTCACCGTCGACCGGGCCTTCACCGTGGAGGAGATGGGCTCGCTGGCCTTTGGCCTGCGGTCGATCCGGTCTGGCGACATCGCGTTCCTGCAGGCGCCGGTCGCAGGGGAGACGACGACGCCCGCGCAGGAGTCGGCGCTGCTGGTCGACGTGCCGAAGATGCGGGCGTTGGGCGATGCGCTGCGGGCCGACCGGCTCTCGGAGGGTCCTGGCTAGGACATGCCGTCGATGATGGCGTTGAGCGTGGGGCTCGGCCGCATGGCCGCTTCGGCCTTGGCCGAGTCGGGCTGGTAGTACCCGCCCAGGTCCACCGGGTGGCCCTGCACGGCGATGAGCTCCGCGTTGATCTGCGCCTCCTTGTCGCGCAGGGCCTTCGCGACGCCGGCGAACCGCTGCTGCAGCTGCGGGTCCGCGGTTTGGGCCGCGAGGGCCTCGGCCCAGTACAACGCCAGGTAGTAGTGGCTGCCCCGGTTGTCGATCTGCCCGACCCGGCGGGCGGGCGACTTGTTCTCGTCGAGGAACGTGGCGATGGCCACGTCGAGCGCGTCGGCGAGGACCTGTGCCTTGGGGTTGTCGAAGAGCGCGGCCAGGTGCTCTAGGGACGCACCCAGCGCGGAGAACTCGCCGAGGGAGTCCCACCGCAGGTAGTCCTCGGCGACGAACTGTTGCACGTGTTTCGGCGCCGACCCGCCGGCACCGGTCTCGAACAGGCCGCCCCCGGCGAGCAGCGGCACGATGGAGAGCATCTTGGCGCTCGTGCCCAGCTCGAGGATGGGGAACAGGTCGGTGAGGTAGTCACGAAGCACGTTGCCGGTCACCGAGATGGTGTCCTTGCCTTCGCGGATGCGCTCGAGGCAGTAGCGCACGGCCTGCACGGGCGGGAGGATCTTGATCTCGAGCCCGCTGGTGTCGTGGTCCTTGAGGTAGCGCTCCACCTTGGCGATGACGTTGGCGTCGTGGGCCCGGCCCGCGTCCAGGAAGAACACGGCCGGGGCGCCGCTGTGTGACGCGCGCGTCACCGCCAGCTTGACCCAGTCCTGGATGGGGATGTCCTTGACGCGCGACATCCGCCAGACGTCACCTTGTTCCACCTCGTGCTCCGTGAGCACGCGGCCGTCGGCAGCGAGCACCCGCACCGTGCCGGGGCCGCTCATGACGAATGTCGTCGCGTGTGAGCCGTACTCCTCGGCCTTCTGCGCCATGAGGCCGACGTTCGGCACCGAACCCATCGTTGCCGGGTCCAGCGCGCCGTGCGTGCGGCAGTTCTCGAACACCTCGGCATACAACGGGCCGTAGCAGCGATCGGGCACCTGAGCGAGCGTGGGCTGTAGCTGGCCGTCCCTGTTCCACATCCGCCCGCCCTCGCGCACCACCACCGGCATCGACGCGTCGATGATCGTGTCGCTCGGAACGTGCAGGTTGGTAATGCCCTTGTCGGAGTTGACCATCGCCAGTGCCGGACGGGTCTGGTAGACCGCCTGGATGTCGGCCTCGATCTGGGCCGCCTGATCCGCCGGCAGTGTCGCGATCTTGGCGTACAGGTCGCCCAGACCGAGGTTCGGGTTGACCCCGAGCTCGTCGAACACCTCGGCGTGTTTGGTGAAGACGTCTTCGTAGAAGACCGATACGGCGTGCCCGAAGAGCACCGGATCGGACACCTTCATCATCGTCGCCTTCAGGTGCAGGGACAGCAGCAGGTCATCAGCCTTGGCGGCCTCGATCTGCTCGGCGTAGTAGGCCCGCAGCGCAGCGACGCTCATGAACGTGCCGTCGAGGATCTCGCCGTCTGACGCGGTGAGGGTCTGCGTCAACGCGGACACCGTCCCGTCCGCTGCGACGAACTCGATGGAGAAGTCGCCCCCTTGCTCCATGACGACGGACTGCTCGTTGCCGTAGAAGTCATGAGCGCTCATTGTCACGACTCGTGCCTTCGTGCTCGGGTCCCACGGGCCCAGCTTGTGCGGGTGCTTCCTCGAGTAGCGCTTGACCGACAGTGGCGCCCGGCGGTCGGAGTTGCCCTCGCGCAGGACCGGGTTGACGGCCGACCCGAGGACGCGCGAGTACGTGGCCGCGATCTCCCGCTCGGCGTCGGTCTGCGGCTCCTCCGGGTAGTCGGGCAGGTCGTAACCCTTGTCCTGCAGCTCCTTGATGGCGGCCTTGAGCTGCGGCACCGAGGCGCTGATGTTCGGCAGCTTGATGATGTTCGCCTCAGGCCGGTGAGTCAGCTCGCCGAGGGCACGAAGGTCGTCGTCCACGCGCTGCTCGGGGGTCAGCCGGTCGGGGAAGCTGGCCAGGATGCGCCCAGCCAGCGAGATGTCCTTGGTCTGGACCTCCACTCCCGTCCCGTGGGTGAACGCGCGGATGATGGGCAGCAGGGAGTAGCTCGCCAACGCCGGCGCCTCGTCGATCCGGGTCCACATGATTGTCGATGTCATCGGGCTCTCCAGGCGTGGTAGGGCAAGCGCAAGTGCCGGGGGCTGGCTCGCCCCAGGCTACTCGTGCGACGCGGCCACGAGCGGGGCGTATGCCGGCCGCCCGCGGGACGACGGTAGCCTCGGCGCAGGTCGGCGAGTCAGCGCTCGGCCCGGCAAACCGGCATACCGGGACCAGCGGCAGAGCACCGACCGACCGAGCACTGACCTGCATAGCACTGACCTGCATAGCACTGACCCAGTACCACTGAGAGGACGAGAGCCATGGCGCCACCACTTGGCAAGCGACTTGGTGCGGAGGCCCTGGGCACCTTCTGGCTCGTCTTCGGAGGATGCGGCAGCGCGATCTTCTCGGTCACCTTCTTCACGACCGGGGGCGTCACCGACCCCCAGCAGGCGCAGATCGGCATCGGCTTGGTTGGTGTGTCGATCGCCTTCGGGCTCTCCGTGCTCACGATGGCGTATGCCGTGGGGCACGTCTCGGGTGCGCACTTCAACCCGGCGGTGACGCTGGGGCTGTGGGCCGCCCGGCGCTTCGACAACCTCGCCGAGGTCGGGGGCTACGTTGCCGCTCAGGTCGTCGGTGGTCTGCTCGCGGGCGCCGCCCTGTGGGGGCTGGCCAGGAGCAACCGCGGGGCCGGCAGCGTGGTGGGCCACATGGCCGCCAACGGCTACGGTGAGCACTCCCCCGGTGGCTTCACCCTCGGCGCCGTGTTTTTGGCTGAGGTGCTGCTGACCGCCTTCTTCCTCTACGTGATCCTCGGCGTGACGACATCGCACGCCCCAGCCGGCTTCGCGCCGCTTGCCATCGGCCTCACCCTGACGCTCATCCACCTGGTCTCCATCCCGATCTCGAACACGTCGGTCAACCCGGCCCGCTCGACAGCGGTGGCGTTCTTCAACCAGGCCGGAGCGCCGGCGCAGCTGTGGCTGTTCTGGGTGGCGCCGATCATCGGTGCGGTCATCGCGGGGTTCACCTTCGAGGCCATCACCGGGATCGACCGGTCCAACGTCGAGGTCACCGGCCAAGCGCAGGCGCCGCAGGAGGCACCGGTGGGTTGACGCCCCGATGACTTTGCCTGACTGAGCCGATCTTAAGTAGGGAGCCTTCATTCTTCAAAATGAAGGTGATATCCTTACGAGACTTTGGGGCAAGGAGGCTGTCATGTACGTCGTCACGGCCGACCAGATCCGCAGCCGAGTCGGCGCAGACCGCGTCCCCTCCGCGCTGCGTGCCTTGACGCAGCTCCAGCCCGCCCCCGTACGGGCCTTCGAACGCACCGCCGGCGACGAGATCCAGGGCGTCGCCGGTGACCCGGGGACCGTCCTGGCCGTGGTTGAGCGCCTCGTCCGGGACCGGTGCTGGCGGATCGGGATCGGGATCGGTGCGGTCGAGCTGCCGCTTCCCGCGAGCACTCGCGCCGGGCGAGGGACGGCGTTCGGGGCAGCGCGGGCGGCCATCGAGGCGGCTCACCCGAGGGCAGGACAGCTGGCGGTGTGTCTCGCTGCGGACTCCAGCCTGTCGGCACTCGAGCAGCGCAGGCGCGACCAACACGCAGGGTATGCCGAGAGCGCGCTGTTGCTCTATGTCCGGCTGCTGCGGGGGCGCAGCGCACAGGGCTGGGAAGTCGTCGACCTGCTCGCCGAAGGGCTGACCCAGAACGAAGCGGCCGGGCAGCTCGGTGTGAGCCCCTCCGCCGTCAGCCAGCGGGTCCGAAGGGCGGCATGGGAGGAGCAACGCCGGGGCGCCCGGCTCGTCATCCACCACTTGTCGGTCGCCGATGGTAGACCGGATGTGGTCGAGGGGAGCGGTGATGACGGCGACACAAGCGCTGCTGGGCGGGACCATCCTGCTATCGGGCATCCTCGCGATCTTCCTGGGCGGTCCGCTCACCACGTGGGTGTTCGCGCACCTCGACCGGCCGAGCCGGCCGTCTAGTGGCGTAGCCGGCATACGAGCCGCCGCGGTGGTGCTGCGCGGCGGCCAGACGATCGGTCTGCTCGAGCGCAGCGCGGCCTTCCTGACCATCCTTGCCGGCTACCCCGAGGGTGTGCTCGGGATCATCGCCCTCAAGGGCCTCGGGCGGTTCGCCGAGCTGCGAGCTCCCACCGAGGGAGCCGCGGAGCGGTTCATCATCGGCAGTTTCACCAGCCTGCTGTGGGCCAGCGTGCTCGCTGCCATGGCCCGCTTGACCCTCGGGTACCTCTGAGGTGTCTGTCTACCCGGGAGTGGCTGGACACCCAAAGAGCGGTCGGGCCACCCTCTGACTGCACTACCCACCCACTGGGACGGGTGGAAAGCAGGCTTGG
>JBIOUP010000220.1:0-16178 GCA_044867305.1 Dermatophilaceae bacterium | reverse complement strand
TACTCCTCGATGTCGGTCTTGAGGTTCTCCGACCGGGTGCCGAAGATCGCCTGCATGTTGTTGCCGACGAGGAGCACGCCAGCCGCGCCGAGGGCCTTGAGCTTCTTCTGGTCGGCCTTGCCGATGTCGTAGACGCCGACCCGCAGGCGGGTGATGCAGGCGTCCAAGTCCTTGATGTTGCTGCGCCCGCCGAACGCGAGGACGAGCTGCTGGGCAAAGCGGTTGGCGGAGTCCTCCCGGGCATCCTGCACGTCGACCTCGGTGTCCTCGCGACCGGGTGTCTTCATCTTGAACAGCCTGATCAGCCCGGTGAAGACGACGAAATAGACGACGAAGTAGATCGGTCCGACGATCAGGACGAGCCACGGTTTGATGCCGTTCGCGTAGAACAACACGTAGTCGATTCCGCCCTGGGAGAAGGTGTACCCGAGCCGCCCGCCGAGCACGTACATCACGGTGAACGCGGAACCGTACATGAAGGCGTGCACCACGTAGAGCAGCGGCGCGACGAAGAGGAACGAGAACTCGAGCGGTTCCGTGATGCCGGTGAGGAAGGTGGTGAGTGCGGCCGCCATCATGATCGAGCCGACCCGGACCCGGTTCTCCGGCTTCGCGGCCCGATAGATCGCCAGAGCCCCGCCGCACAGGCCGAACATCTTGACCAGGAAGCCGCCGCCGAAGATGCCGGACTCGGGATGTCCTCGGAAGAAGCAGGTGAGTATGCCGTTGCAGTCCGGCCAGCCGCCCACGTTGACCTGGTAGAAGAACGGTGCGTTCCAGATGTGGTGCAGCCCGAACGGTAGCAGCGCCCGTTCCACGATGCCGTAGACGAAGACCGCCACTGGGGCGTTCGCGGTGATCACCTGGTTGGCGGTGTTCTGGATGAAGTACCCGATGGGCGGCCAGACGAAGGCCAGCACGATGCCCAGCGCGATGGCACCGAAGGCCGTGACGATGGGCACGAACCGCTTGCCGGCGAAGAAGCCGAGATACGGCGGCAAGCTGATCCGGTAGAAACGGTTGAACATATACCCGGCGATCATGCCGACCAGGATTCCGCCGAACACCCCGGTGTCGAGGGTGTCCAACCCGAGAACCTTGGCCGTCGGTATGTCACGCGCGTGGGCAACGACGCCCATCGTCCCGTTCATCACGAGGTAGCCGACGGTTGCCGCGAGCGCCGAGACACCGTCGTTCTTGGTGAGACCGAGCGCGACACCGATGGCGAAGATCAGCCCGAGAGCGCTGAAAATGGGGTCGCCAGAGCCCTGCAGGATCAGCAGGAAGGTATACAGCGGTTTCGCGACCACTCCGGCCGCCACCGGGTCACCCACGACAACGGCTGGAGCGGGGGCGAGACAGGCCGCCTGGTTGGCAACAACGGCAACCCCGTCGACCGTGCAGTAGCCCAGGTCGATCGCCTGCTGCTTGTAGTTGCCTGTGAAGGCGCCGCCGACGCCCAGCAGGATTCCGGCGACCGGCAGCACGGCCACCGGGAGCATGAGCGACTTGCCCAGCTTCTGCAGGAAGCCGAAGAAGTCACTCCATACCTGCTTCAACCTGCTGGGCGGCGGAGCTTGGTCCGTGCCGGCCGCGGTTGCGGTGTCAAGGGTCGAGGCGCTCATCAGGACGTCCTTCCTAGGGACGGTCGCAGGATCGGGGTCAGTCGTCGCCTTCGATGGGCACGAGGGCGCGCACCGAGGCAGCCGAGTCCTCGGCGAGGGCGCGGGCGGCGAGCTCCTGGCATTCGCTCAGGGACAGGGCGCGAATCTGCGCCTTGACGGCGGGAATGGCCGGGACGCTCACGCTGAGCTCGTCGACGCCGAGGCCCACCAGAAGCGGAACACCCTGGGGGTCGGACGCGATGCCGCCACACACACCCACCCACTTGCCGGCGGCGTGCGCGGCCGTCACCGCCTGGCCAATCAGGCCGAGGACGGCCGGGTTGAGCCCGTCCACCTGTGGCGCCAACCGGGGATGGCCGCGGTCCATCGCGAGGGTGTACTGCGTGAGGTCGTTCGTACCGACGGAGAAGAAGTCGACCTCGGCGGCGAACTGCGCGGCCATGACGGCCACCGAGGGCACCTCGACCATGATCCCCACCGGGACCGGGTCGACTCCAAGAGCGGCCCGCTCCTCCTCGAAGATCCCCTTGGCCAGCCGGAAGTCCTCGATCGTGGCGATCATCGGGAACATCACGTGCATCCGGGCGCCGGCATCGACCGACCGCAGGATGGCCCGCACCTGCGTGCGCAGGATCTCCGGACGGTCCAAGCCGACGCGCACGCCGCGCATCCCGAGGAAGGGGTTTTCCTCAGGCGCAATCGGCAAGTAGGGCAACGGTTTGTCGCCGCCGACATCCAGCGTGCGGATGACGAGGGGCTGACCGGGCCGAAGCGCCTTGGCGATGTCGCTGTAGAGGCGGGCCTGCTCGTCTTCGCTCGGGGCGCTGCGCCGTTCCAGGAACACGAACTCCGAGCGCAGCAGCCCGACGCCCTCCGCGCCTTTGGTCATGGCCGCCTGCGCGTCCGGCAAGCCGCCGATATTGGCAACCACCTCCAGGTGGTGGCCGTCCACGGTGTCGGCGCGCTCGTCGGCGTGGGCCAGCTCCACGGCGCGGCGCTCTCGCAGCTTGGCCTGGCGCCGGCGGATCCGCTCGACCTCATCCTCGGTGACGTTCATCCGCAGGGTGCCTTGGGCGCCGTCGAGGATGACCCGGCTGCCCTCTTCGATGTCCAGGGCGCGCGGATCGATCCCCGCAACGGCCGGGATGTCCAGTGCCCGAGCGAGAATCGCCACGTGCGAGGAGGCCCCACCCGCCGTGGTGCAGAAGCCCACGACCTTCGTGGGGTCCAGCGCCACCGTGTCCGAGGGGGTGAGGTCTTCGGCGACCAGCACCGAGCCCGCGGCCATCTCGGGGTTCTCACGGCGTTGCCCGGTGATCTCCTGCAGCACTCGTTGGCCTACGTCGCGCACATCGACGGCGCGCCCGGCGAGCACCTCGCTTTTGAGCCCAGCCAGCCCATCGGCATACCGCTGGTAGGCCTTGCGCCACGCGTATGCCGCGGTCTTGCCCTTGTCGATGCCGCTCATGGCGATATCCAGCAGATCGGGGTCCCGAAGAATCTCTCGGTGCGCGGCGAAGATCGCCGCCTTGTCGGCGTCAGCCTCGTTCGTCAGGCGGTCCTCGAGGGCCTCTAGCTGAACCATCGAACGGTCGATGGCGTCATTGAGCCGTCGACGCTCCCTGTGCCGGTCAGTGGACTCCTCTGCGACCTCCAAGTCCTCGTGGCGGATCTGCACCACGGTGCCGACCCCCAGTCCCGGCGAGGCAGCAACGCCGAGAAGCAGGTTGGGGTCCTCCGACCGCCGCCGTGGAGCCGGAGCAACCGCGACCTGTGGCGTAGCCGGCACTGCTGACCCCACGCCTGGCTCGGCGATGGGACCAACGCCTTCCTCGCCGAGGCCGGTCGCGATCGCCGCGGTGAGCTCGTCGACCGCCGCCGCCGCATCGGCGCCTTGGGCGACAACTCGCACCTTGTCGCCGTACTTGACCTCCATCGCCATGATTGCCATGACGCTCTTGGCGTTCGCTCGGTCACCGCCGCGCCGCAGCGAGATCTCGCTGTCGTAACCCGCGGCCAGCTTCGACAGCACCGCAGCAGGACGAGCGTGCAGGCCAACCGGGTTGGGCACGAGAACAGCGTCCGAGGTGACCGTCTGCCCCGGCTTCACCTCTCGCTCCACGGCGGTGGTGGCGGCGAGGGTGGCTACTGCCACAACGTCCCGACCCGCGGTGACCACTCCATGGCCAGGCTGGAAGTCCGAGAGGAGGTTGGAGTTGGCGATCACCATCTGCGTGAGCAGGCTCTTGGCGTTGGTCGCCACCGCGTCGAGATCAAAGCTCACCAGCTCATCACCGGCGTTGACCTGGTCGCCCACCTTGACCTTGACGGCGAAGCCCTCGCCCTTCATGTGGACGGTGTCCAGCCCGATGTGCGTGAGGACTTCAAGGCCGTCGGCTGACCGGATCGTGAGCGCATGGCCCGCCGGGTGAACGTGGATCACCTCGCCGTCACAGGGGGCCACGAGCGTGTTGTTCAGCGGGTCGATCGAGATGCCCTCCCCGACCATCTTCTGGGCGAAGACCGGGTCGGGGACCTGCTCGATGGGGATCAAGACCCCCGTGATCGGGGCCAGCAGGGACCGTTGAGTGTCGGGTGGGGCTGACGTCGGAGTGGACATGTCCGCAGGCCTCTCAGTTATCCACCGCCCATGGGAGATATCGCACCATAGCGGGTTCGCCGACCCGGGTCACGTGTCGCCGCCGGGGGACTTTCCGCCTTCATGCGCCGGCGCGCTGACGCGGCTCGCCCCTCAGCCCAGGCCGGTGCCGGACTGGGTCACCGAGTCGGGCCCAGGACAACTCAACGTGGAGGCGCCCCCGGCCCATGGACGACGGATGTTCGTAGGATTACCGGATGGCGGTCATGATCGTCGACGGCGCGAATGTCGTGGGCAGCCGTCCCGACGGCTGGTGGCGGGACCGGGCTGGGGCCGCTCGGCGCCTGCATCAGCAACTGTGTATGAGCGACTCGCCACGGCGCGAAATCGTGCTCGTCCTCGAGGGCGAGGCACGCCGTGGTATGCCGGCCGGGCTGCAGGGGCGTGTGCGTACCGTCCATGCGAAGGGTTCCGGGGACGACGCCATCGTCGACGAGGTCCTCAAGCAGGTGGCCGTCACGGACCCGGGAGGCGTCCTCGTCGTGACCGCCGACCGGATGCTGCGCCACCGCGTCGAGGCAGCGGGCGGGAGGTGCGAGAGTCCAGGATGGTTGCTTGCCCACTTGGGCAAGGCCAGCATGACCGATCGCTAGCATGCAGGCGTGTCCAGACTCGTTCTGACAGTCATCGGCGACGACCGGGCCGGCCTGGTGAACGCCCTTGCCGATGTGGTCACCGCCTACGAGGGCAACTGGGAGCGCAGCCAGCTCGCTGAGCTTGCCGGCAAGTTCGCTGGCATCGTGATCGTCAGCGTGCCGGCCGAGAGGTCGCAGGAGCTGGTCACCGCCTTGCGGCAACTGGACGGGCTCCTCGAGGTCTCCGCGCACTCCGGCACGGACTCCGACGCCGAGCAGGTCGACCACGAGTGGCGCCAGGTCAGCATCGACCTCATCGGAAACGACCACCCCGGCATCGTGCGCGACGTCACCGCCGTGGTGCTCCGCCACGGTCTGAGCATCGACGCCATTGCCACGGACACACGGGACGCGCCGTGGACCGGTGGCCGCCTGTTCGAGGCGCACATCGCGCTGCGCTTTCCGCACTCGGCCGACGCAGCGGCACTACGCCGTGACCTCGAGGACCTGGCGAACGAGATCATGGTCGACCTGACCGTCGACCCGTCCTAGCCGGTCAGTCGCAGGCCGTCGGTCCTTCCGACACGGCGATGTGGTCATGGTGCTGCGCGCCTGGTCGGAGCATTCGGTGCCACTTGCTGCCCGGGCCACCGGCCGGATGGGATGAATACGTCGTGTGATCGACGTCATTGCCACGCGAATTGGGCGTACCGGGCGGAACCGACCTGCGCTCATTGACGCATCCCCAAGGCTGCGCCAGGGTGGCCCACGTCTGTTGCTCGGGGGGGCGACTCAGTCCTGATCAATCTGCGAGGTGCCATGAACCGCCATCACACCCAACCGCGCCGGACCCTGTTGCTGCGATGCGCGGTCGTGCTCATCACCCTCGTCTCACTCGTCTTCATCGGTGCTCCGGCGTCCGCATCGGCGTCGAACGACGGGGATCGGTCCCCGCTGACGGTGATGACCCGCAACCTCTACTTGGGCGCTGACCTCACCCCGGCGCTAAAACCTGGCCTGGACGCGCAACAGTTCCTGCTTGCGGTCGCCGGCATTTACGCCACCGCGCAGTACACCAACTTTCCGGTCCGCGCCAAGGCCCTGGCGGCCGAGATCGAGGCGAACAAGCTGGATCTGATCGGCTTGCAGGAGGTGAGCGAGTGGGTGACCTCCGGTCCAGGGGTGCCGCCGACGGTGCCTACCACGGTGGACTTCTTGGCGGAACTGACCTCTGCGTTGGCCGCAGAGGGACTGTCCTACAAGGTCGCCGCTGTCTCTGACAACGCCAATATCGGCCCGGTGCCTCTCGTCGCACTGCCGCCCGGTCTCGGAGACGGCAGTGCGTGCGCGGCCGCCGTAGGTGCGTGCACCGTGACGCTGAAGGACCGGGACGTCATCCTCGTGAACGACAAACGGGACGGCTTGTGGTGGAACAACCCACGGCACGGCAACTACACGGCCCAACAGACCTTCACCCCCCCGCTACCGGGTGCGCCGCCGGTCTCATTCAACCGCGGCTGGGCCACCATCGACGGCTGGCTGAATGGCCGACCGTTCCACTTCGCCAACACCCACCTGGAGACCGAGGACTTCGCTGCGGTCCAGCTGGCGCAGTCGCGCGAGTTTCTTTATGGCCCCGCGTTCGGACGCGGTGCCGACATCGCGGTCGGCGACTTCAACTCCGCGGCCGACGGCAGCACCACGAGGACATACGCGAAGCTGACCCGGGTGTTCGACGACGCGTGGCAGGTCAACCGCGGTCAGCCCGGATTCACCTGCTGCCAGAACGAAAGGCTGACCAACGAAGACAGCGAGCTCAAGACGCGCATCGACCTCGTGCTGACCCGTTACGGCGCCAAGGCGATCGAGGCGCACCTCGTGGGCGACACCCCCTTCGAGGACGCGCCTCCACTGTGGGCCTCTGACCACGCGGGCGTGGTGGCCACGCTTCGGCTCGACAGCTGGTGGTGATGCCGTAGGTTCGTCCGGAGGGGTGCTGGTCGAGTCGGCCGGCACCCCCGAGCTGGACGCGCAGACCCGGTGCCCTCCGTGAAGGGCTGCCACGATCGGACGTTGCCGGTGCCCGCTCCCTCGGCGAGCGTCCGATCCGAACCCCGCACGAGCCAACGGGCGCCACCAGTGGACAATTCACCTGCTGATAGCCACTCAGCCGCGCTTATAGCAGCGTATTCGCTGCTATAAGCGCGATTTGCCGGCCAGGAGCGGCCGGTTTGTCTGGTGTGAGCCCGCCCGTCCGACTGGTCAGCCGCGTACGAGTCTTGAGGTGCCCAGGGTGCGTCTTCGGGGTGGACGGACCGCACGGTGCCTGGGACACGAACGTCGTCACGCGAGGTAAGCACGCAGGACTGCCGCCGCGCTCCCCCAGTCGATCTCGTCGGCCCGCACATCAGTGCCATTGAGACAGTCAGTGGCCTTGCGGGACAGCTCGGCGTCGGTCGGCGGCCTCTCGGGCGAACCCGGCGGAAGAGCGCAGGAGGCGCGAAGGGTGGTTTCACCACTTTGCACCTCTACCTCGAAGACCCCGTCGAGCAGGCCCTCCCCGCCCGGGGTCAGCTCCACCTCGACGCGGTGCAGAAGCCGTTGGACCTCAGGGGAGTTCACCAGCGCATCCTCGAACTCGTCGATGCCCGGGTAGGGCCGCAGCAGGGCAATGGCCACGGCATACTCGAGGGAGAACTTCGCCTCCAGCGAGGTTGCCGGACGGTGGTGAATGAGTGGGGTGACGCTACCCTCCGGCGTCCGCACGCGTATCTGCCGTGCCTGCTCGGCAGGCGCCTCCCCGGCTAGGCCGGAGACAGCGGCGATGGGCCGTTGCAGCGCGTAGCAGCAAGGGTGCAGCTTCACGGCTAGGCCACCCGGAACCGCTGGCGCATGAGCGAACTCGCCACTCCCAGTGCCGCCGAGCAGCCCGACCCACACGTCCAGAGCGCTGGGGTCGGCTGTTGCCCCAGCGGCGGCGAGATGTGCGGCGCGCATCCCCGCTTCGACCGCGTAGCCGACCTGGATCGACTTCGCGTCGGTGCCGAAGGCCCGCCGTACGCCACCAGCAGCCGGGACCGCCATCGCCATCGCCGTGGCGAGCTCGCGCGGGCCCAGACCGAGCGCGACGCCCGCTGCCACCGCGGCCGCCGGTGCCCCGGCCGTGCACGTGGTGTGCCAGCCAGCGCGGTAGGACGCCCAACCGAGCATCATGCCCAGGCGTGCCATCACCCCGGCGCCAGCCAGGTAGGCGCGAGCATCACCTCCGGCCGCGAGAGTGGCTGGCACGCAGATGGCGCTGATGTGGGCCGTGGACGGCACATGCAGGTCGTCGAAGTCAAGAACGTGGGCCGCAATGCCCCACCTGCCCGCCTCGGAGAGGACAGCGGCTGACGCGAGTGTCGGATGCGCTCGTGCGGCGACGGCGACGGAAACCGTGTCGACGAGAGCGGTGCGCGACAAGGTGAGGTCGTCGACCGTGGGTTGGAAGCCGCCCGCCCAGGCGGCCAGATCAGCGGCGATCGAAGTCACGGCAGCTCCCCGGGAGTCAGTTCACCCGTTCATGTTTCGCCCCGGCCGCGCGAGGCACAAGAGCAGACCGCGGTATGCCGGCCGCGCGGCACGATGAGCTAACCGCACACCTGCCCCACCGCCGACTCATCCGGCGCGCTCGCCTCCGGCTACCGCCAGGCAGGCGCGACGTCGCGCCGGTACCCGCGGCCGAAGATCCCCCCGACGAGGGCGAGCACCGGCCGGGGGACGTTGGCCTCGATGCCCGCCCGTTCCTGCGCCGTGGCTCCGTCGGACAGCCAGGCAAAGAACGGGCCGGCAACCGCCGGCTTCTCCCTGCCGAACTGGCGGCCCATGGCCTTGATCGCCGGGTCGTCGCGCCTGGCCTGGTACACCGGCTCGAGGACGGCCTCTTCGTGGTCGAGGTGCTCGACGGTGACCGCCTGCAGCGTCGCCACCGCGGCCCGCGCCACGCTCGCGTCGCCAGCCGACGCCGTGTCGCGCAGCGTAGCCATCCCCGCGCCGGCGGCGCGCAGGGCCTCGGCCATCCGGTCGTGCTCATCGTCCATCTGGGCGATGAGCCCGGCGTCGACACCGACTGACTGCAGCGCTGGCCATGCGATGTCGTGCTCGCCCTCGTGGTGGTGGGTCAGCGGAGCGGCGAAGTTCGCCCACGCGACGGCGAGCTGTCCGGCCCGGACGCGGTCTCCGTCGGCGAAGCTGGCTAACGCGCCGATAAACCGGTTCAGGTCGCGTCGGATAGCGCAGTGGATCGCCTTGTTCATGCTCATCTCGGCCACGCCGCGGAGTCTAGGTCCAGACCTCGACGGTCGCTGCGTATTGCGCAGCATTGCCGTCCGGACCAACTGAGTTCGGTTGCCCTTTGGGCACGTTCCCGCCTTTGACCCGGTATCCCGTGTCACCGGGCGTCGGGTGGGCACCCCCCCGAGTCAGGCGACTGACGAGGCCGGGACGGGACCGCGTTGACGCGCCGGCGGCGGCAAACGCAATGCCCCGAGATGCACGAAGGCCAACACCACGAACAGCGCCGTGAGGACGGCAGGCGGCGTCAGGGCGGCCGCGGTGACCGGCATACCGAAGGCAGGCTTGACCAGCTCGCCGAGCGCCAGCGACAGGATGAGCGCGCCGCCCAGCACGAACATCGCCGGACCCAGCAGGATCGCCCACCCGCGGTTGCCGAACGAGCCGACCGCGATGAACAGGAACGCGGGCATGATGAAGCACAGGTCCAGGATGAAGATGGAGTGGAGCGAGTCGATTTGGTCGCGTCGCGTCATCAGCGGGAGCAGCATGGCGATCCACAGCGGGTAGAAGACCATCGGCTGCAACAGCGACCCCCATGCCGAGCACAGCCGCACCCGCCGCGGCAGGATGGCGCTGTCGGCCAGCCGCCGAACTACATCGACTGCCCCGATAGCGAGGCACCAGAAGGCCACGGTGAAGATGGCCAGGTAGGCCAGGTAGAACGCGTTGTACATCCGCTCGATGACGTAGATCCCATAGCCGTAGAACAGGTAGCCGAGCAAGCCCAGGGCCACCAGTTCCTGTTTCGGAGCGGTTCGGCGGCCGGTCAGGGCGAGTAGGCAGAGCGCCAGGCCGACGGGCAACGTGATCACGTCCTGGCTCAGCGCACCAGGCCGGGTGTCGGACGCGATCAACCCGTCGTACACGCTGCCGTCGAGGATTCCCCAGACGGCGACGATGACGGCCAGAGCCCCCGCCACGAACCATCCGACGTGCAACGGCCCTCCGGGCCTGGCCTTGCTCATTACCGCCTCCTGCTGCCATCGTCTGCCCGCGGATCTCCGGCCGAGCAGGGACCAAGGTCCCGGTGCTGGGCCACACCCGGCCACCCGCGCCGGCTGAAGCCACGGCGACGAGCGAGACGGCATACCCATCAACGCAAGGATTCGACGGGGCCCCTTGGGGCATCGACGGCCAGGCCAGCCTGTCCAGCGAGGACTCGGTCTGCGTCGGCCCGGGTTTCAGGACGCTTTCAGCGCAGCCGCCCACCCTGAGGTCACGCGCCAATCCGGAGCGCCTGAGCGTGCAGCCGGGAGAACCTGGCCGCACCTACAAGGAGGCAACCATGAAGATCCGTACCGTCATCACATCGGCTGCGCTCGGGGCCGCGCTGGCACTGCCGGTCGCCGCAGCTTCGGCACCGTCCGCATCAGCTGCGACGACGCAGTATGCCAAGTTGTCGATCACCCCATCGCCGGAGCACCCCGGCTACTACGACGTGGTCGTGTCGGGCCACTTCAACACGACTGCGGCTTCGAGCACGGTGGGCATGCGGCTCAAGGGCGACGACCCGTGGTTCAACGACGACCTCGGCGTCTCCAGGACGGGCCAGGCCTGGTACGGCGACTTCTCGCTGTACGCCCTGGTGTGGCACGGCACGCTGAACGAGGACTGGGAGGGGCGCGACGAAATCTTCGCCACCGTGTCCTCATCGACCGGCTGGAGTGCCAGCACGCCCAACGTCAACGGGTACTTCTGAGCACCCGGCCCGGCTAGGCACCGGCCCGCTCGGCGCCGTACTAGTGCAGCGCCGATACATCTGCGCCCTCAGCGCGACAGCGGCTCACGCTGGGGGCAGGATGGGCAACGGATGCCGCAGACGTTCGGCCCGGTATGACGGGCCGGCGGCACCACAGCCCCCATACGTCACGGCCAAAGGACTCGGTGAGCAGCGCCAAGGCACCGAACAGTGCGGCATCACTCACGACGTGGGGCAGGGCCTCCGCCGCTGCACACACCAGCACGACACCCTGGGTGGCCGCGACGACCTTGCGCCAGTAGCGCGGCGGCAGCGACCCACGCATCCACGGCAGCAGGGCGCCGGCTCCCAAGAAGGCATAGCGCGCCGCGCCGATCGCGAGCACCCATGCGCCACCCGAACGGGCGACCTACACGCTGAGAACAAGAATGAGAAAGGCGTCGACCTCCATATCGAAACGCGCGCCGAACGTCGAGGCCGTACCGGTGCGTCTCGCGACCCAGCCGTCCACTCCGTCCAGGACAATCGCGACCACTGCCAAGGCCAAGAGCGCCGTTACTCGCGCGGGTCGCCCGAATGCGTCCGCCGTCAGCGCCGCCACCCCGCAGGCGAGCGTGGCCCGAACCAAGGTGACTACGTCGGCAGGTCCCAGCCCGTCTCTGCCATGGCGGACAAGGCCGCGCACGAGTGCCGCTCCGGTGATCATCGCGCAGGCGGTGCCGACCACCCATCCGGAGGGGCTGAGGCCGACGGTCACAGCCAGCGCGCCCAGCAGCGCCAGCTGGGCTGGCAGCCCAGCCATCGGTCCGGCCCTGGCCGTGAGCATGGTGGCTCCCTGACTGTGGGTACAGCGGTAAACGAGAAATGCCGAGCTCGGGTTCATTATCGAGTTGTCTGCCCGCGACCACAGTGTGAACAGTCGGTGAGGGTGCAGGTCGCAGGTCGGGGTGTGAAGTCAGCGGGTTCGGGCTGGGCACTGGAGGGTTCTCCGGGATGTTCTCGTGTGTGTCGCCGGTCGGCCTGTGGCCCGGGCGAACACCGGCGGAGTCGGGGATTGGTCACCCACCGAGTTCGCCCGGTGGGTGACCAAGAACGGTGCCCGTGAGCGGGATGCCGCACAGCTGCGGGCCCAGTACGCCGCCGACCTGGGCCGGGACCGGTCCCGGGTGATCCGTTGGCCACCGGGGCGCAACGAGCCGTGCTGGTGTGGGTCGGGTCGGCAGTACAAGAAGTGCTGTCGGACCCAGAGTCTGAGGTCGTCGTGAGGGACTGTCCGGTTGCAGGTGACGATGCGTGACGTTCTGCCGACGGTGCAGCGCGTGATCGACGTGCCCGCCTCGATCGAGGAAGACCTGCTGCCGCTGGCCGCCCTGCACGACATCCTGCGTCACGTCCGGCTACTGCGCCTGGCCAATGGAGTGCTGCGCCCCACCAAAGCGGCGGCGGACGAGATCCAGACCGTGCGTCGGCTGCGGTCCTGGTTCACGCCGCAGCAGTTCTCCACGGTGGTTGCCGAGCGCGCGGCCGCCTTGGTCGCGGCACGCGGGCCGATGACGACGCCGCAGATCGCCGCTGAGGTGCTCCCGATGATGGGTCACGGCTGGCAGCGTGGCGCGACCCCCATCACCGCCCGCGACGTGGAGCAGGAGCTTCACCGTCTGTCCCACCAGCTGCAGGCACTCGACCTCATCGCCAGGGACCGGGCGCTGTGGTCGGCTGGGCCATCCGCGCGCTCGCTGCTGCCCCGAGCGGCTCTGCTGGCCGACCTGCTGTGACCCCACCCACGTCGTTTCCGGCATACCTGTGTTGACAAGGGGCCGGGTTCGGCTCTGGTGAGTGTGCGCCGACGCTTGTCACCGTCAGGGTCGTTCGTCCGGTGGGGCACTCCACCTTGACCCCACCCTTGTCCGGCCGGGTGAAGATGAGGCGACCGCGGTACTGCTCCAGAAGGCCGGAAGGTAGGCCTACGCCCGGTCTCCGGGCCGTACGAGACGCGACTCGTAGGCGATGACGATCAGCTGCGCCCGGTCGCGGGCGTCGAGCTTGGTGAGGGTGCGCGCGACATGGGTCTTCACAGTGGCCGGGCTGATGTAGAGCCGGTCGGCGATCTCGGCGTTGGACAGTCCGTGGGCGACCAGGGTAAGGACGTCGCGTTCCCGCTCAGTGAGGTCATCGATGCGCGCGGCCTCGGGATGCCGAGCCTCCGACGGCCGCTGGACGAATGCCTCGATGAGGTGGCGGGTGATGTTGGGTGACAGCAACGCGTCGCCGGCTGCGACCGCGCGCACGCCACTCAGCAGGTCCGCCGGAGGGGTGTCTTTGAGCAGGAACCCGCTGGCCCCGGCGCGCAGCGCGGCATACACGTACTCGTCCAGGTCGAATGTGGTCAGGATGAGGACCCGGACGTCTGCGCACCGCTGGTCGCCGAGGATGCGACGGGTGGCTTCGAGCCCGTCCATGACGGGCATCCGGATGTCCATGAGCACGACGTCCGGCCGGGTCTGAAGGACAAGGTCGATCGCCGCCGCCCCGTCGGCGGCGCTTCCGACGACCTCGAGGTCCGGTGCCGACTCCAGAAGCACCACGAAGCCGGCGCGGACCAGGGCCTGGTCGTCGACCACGGCCACGCGGATCATCGTTGCGCCACCGGCGGCTCGAGCGGCAGCTCGACCACGAGCCCGAACCCCCCGCCGGGCTCGTGGCCGGCTCGAACTTCCCCGCCGAACAAGGCGGCCCGCTCGCGGATCCCGGTCAGGCCGTGACCCGCCCCGTCGCGCGCGCCGTCATCCGCGCCTCCGGTGGCCGGGGCGGCGGATCCGATCGACCGACCGTCGTCCTGAATCTCGATCCGCAGTACGTGGGGCGAGCGTTCGACGGTCAGGTGCGCGACCGGTCCCCCGTGGCGCAGCACGTTGGTGAGGCCTTCCTGGATGATCCGGTATGCCGTGACGTCCAGCGCGGGGGGCAGGTCGCCGACCGGTGGAAGGTCCGACGCGTCGACGGGCAGACCTGCGCTGCGGAACTGAGACAGCAGCCGGTGAGCGTCACGAAGGCCTTCGATGGGCGCGCTTCCCTCGTGATCGCTCCCGTCGCTGTCGGTCCGGAGCAGGCCGAGCAGACGGCGCATCTCGACCAGTCCCTCCCGTGCGGTGACCTCGATGGCCCCGAGCGCCTCGCGGGCCACCTCGGGCCGCTCGTCGATGACGTGGTGTGCTACGCCGGCCTGCACGGCGATGACGCTCATCGAATGGGCGACCACGTCGTGCAGGTCCCGGGCAATCCTGAGCCGCTCCGCGCTGACGGCCCGGCGGGCCTGCTCCGCCTGCTGTTCGGCCTGGCGGCGAGCCTCGTTGAGCTCAACTCGGCGTCGCGCGCGACGGGACCGGAGATTCTCCCCGGCGAGCCAGGCGACGGTCACCGTCAGCAAGGTGCTGATCCATACTGATGTCGTCGCCACGACCGCCGACTGGATCAGGAGCGCGACGCTCAACGCGACCACGCCGCCGAGGTACACGACAAATGCGCGGCGACGACCCGCGTGCAGCGCCACCGCGAAGACCAGCACAAAGGTCGTGTACCCGGGGTATGCGCTGTAGTGGCCGAGCGCGTATGCGACCAGGGCCAGGTTGGAGACCAGCATCGCCAGGATGGGTGCGCGGCGGTGCACGGCGACCGGAGCGGCGATGAACGCCGCCCAGGCGTAGGCGGTCGGCGAGGAGGGCGACTGTCCCTCGATCAGCGGCCGCGTCTCCAGGTCGATCACCATGCCGGCCCAGAGCAGGGCGGCCAGGGTCGTGTCGAGGACCGGTTCGCGGACGGCGGCCCAGCGACCGGGCGCCAGGGGGTCGCCGCTGGTCAGCTGCGGGCGACGCACAGGGTCCAACCTAGCCAGTCAGAGGCGGCCCCGGCGTCGGCCTCGAGGGGTACTCCTGGCGGTTGACGTGGAGTGGCAAGGATTCGGCTGGCGGGCCGACGACAGCGACCGGGCGTCGCCGGGATGGTGAGGTCATGAGCACTCAACCTGTTATCCCGGCCGACCCTCAACTGGGTACTGACCCTGTCCCACACGGCAGGTTCCAGCAGGCCGCCCTCTCGCATCCGATCCTGCTGCTGCTGAGTCTGGCCATACCGTTCGTGTGGCTCACCCAGATGGGATCGGCTTTCGCTGGCCTCGACGTGATGCCGGCCAAGCTGGCCGAGCTCCTCGTGCTGGTTGGCCTCGCCATGGCAATCACCCGCGCGACCGACCGGCCAGGCGGTATCCGCCAGCTGTTCGCGGGGCTGCTGCGTTGGCGTCTGGGGTGGCGGTACCTCGTTGTCCTCGCGGCGATGCCTGTGCTGACTGCGGGCGTCGCACTGGCCTCCGGAACCTTGACCAACCCAGCCGACGGCTGGGTCTCGATCGCCCTGATGTACCTCATCTTCCTGGCCGCCGGGGCGGTCACCGCCAACCTGTGGGAAGAGACGGTGTGGGGTGGATTCGTCCAGGGCCGGCTGATGGCCCGGCACGGACTCCTTGTGGGCTCCCTGCTGACCGCCGTCCCGGTGTTCCTTATCCACCTGCCGCTAGCGTTCGAGACCAACGGCTGGTCGGGCACCACCTGGCAGGACGCCCTCGTCACCTGGGGGGTCCTCCTGCTCGCGGCGCCATTCCAGCGCTACCTGATCGGCACCCTGCTCATCGACACCCGCGGCAGCACCTTGGCCGCCGGTCTGATGCACGCGTCCATCAATGCAGCCGGAGCGATGGCTATCGTCCACGGCGGATGGCAGATGGTGCCCGCCCTGATTGTCCTGACCGTGGCCGTAGCCCTGGTCCGCCACATGCGCGGCCAGTCCGCCACCGAGGGGTACGCCCCCGAGATCACGCCCGCGTCCGAAGCCGCCATGCACAACGAGCTCGGTCTGCGGGCATAACCGCCGCCCTGCTGCGTCGCGCCAGGCGCCCGCCGATCCTCAGTCCTGGCCTTCTCGTTGGGCGTCTGGCGCCCGGTGGTGGCCTCGACATCGGAGCGTGGGACAGTGAGGTGTGTGGGCCGCGGGCAGTGGCCCGCGGTCGAGGTATTCCGGTGACGATCGAAGGAGCGTTGGTGAGGCGGGGGCCTGTGGTGGGTTCTGCTGGGGGTGCTGCCCATGTCCCGGGGCAGCATGGCCGCACGCTGGGGTACCGCGCGATCATCGGCGTGTTTCGCCCGTTGCTCCTCGCGGGGACTCGTCGGGATTGGCGCGGTGTGGAGCACCTGCCGACCGACCGCGGGTTCATCGTCGTGTCCAACCACGTCACC
>JBIOUP010000219.1:0-9140 GCA_044867305.1 Dermatophilaceae bacterium | reverse complement strand
AATACAAGAGGTCAATACAACGATTGGGTCACGACTCCCTGTGACGTTGGCAGGTTGTCCACCTATGTCCGACCAAGCCGTCGCCACGGCCGAGCGTTCTCCTTCGTCCTCATCCGGCGGCCAAGGCGGCCCGATCGGCATCGTGTCGCACCTGCTCGGCCAACGCTAGGGCCCCCAGCACGTCCGCGTCCTCCGGGACGAGCTCGCCGGCGCGGACCATCACCGAGGCAACGGCGCTGGGGATGGCTCGGCGCTCGATGGCCCGGCGCAGCGGGACGAGCACGACGTCGCCGACCCGAGCCAGCTGACCGCCGATCGCGATGACTTCCGGGTTCAGCAGGTTGACCACGCTGGCCAGCGCGACACCGAGATGCCGACCCGCATCACCCAGGACGCGAATGCACCCGGGGTCACCCGCCAGGGTGCGGTTGATGACGTCGCGGAGGGTCAGATCGCCGTGGGAGGGGCGCAGCGCCTGCAAGACCGCCTCGGACCCGACGAAGGTGTCCAGGCATCCTCGGTTGCCGCACCGGCATACTGGGCCGTCTTCGTCGATCGTCACATGGCCGATCTCCCCGGCCGTGCCGGCGCTGCCGCGGTAGAGCTCCCCGCCCAGGATGAGACCCGCGCCTACCCCGTAGGAGGCCTTGACGAACACTCCGTTCGCTATTCCGCGCAGGGCGCCGTGCGTGAACTCTCCAAGCGCGGCGAGGTTGGCGGTGTTGTCGAGCAGCACCTCAATCTGCAGGACTTCCTCCATCGCGCGGGCGACGTGGACTCCGCGCCAGCCCGGCAGGACACCATCGGAGCCCACCTGGCCGGAGACCCGGTCGATGGGAGCAGGCAGGCCGACCGCCACGGCACGCACCTCGGTCATCGAGTGACCGCTCGTTTGGACAACCTCGCTGAGCAGCCGCGCGGCTCGCGCCATCCCCTCGTCGGCTGGATGGTCAGCGGGGAGCGGCATCCTGGTGCGGGCGATGATGTCCACGCCCTCGGTGCCGACGGCGATCCGCACGTCCCGATCGCCGAACACCGCCGCCGCGAGCAGCCCACGCGCCGCGGCAACCGAGACCTGGACAGCCCGCCGGCCGTTGCGCACGCTCGGGCGAAGGATGACGGCGCCAGCAGCGTCGAGCTCCTTGACCATGTTCGAGACGGTGGCCGCGCTCAGGCCGGTGGCCGAGGCGATTTCGACCTGTGTCAGAGCCCCATGAACCCGAACCGCGTCGAGCACCCGCAGGCGGTTCATCTCCCGTAGTGAGGCCGGGGAGCCGGGAGCCGCCAGGGTTGGGTTCACAGGATGAAGATAACCGCCATCTGCCAACGACGGAAGCGCGGCCAGGCCCCCTGCCTCGTCGGCTAGAGGACCCGGGCCCAGGCGGTGCGCAGCAGAGCCCGGCGCACCGCACCGGCGGGTCCGTGTGCGAGCAGCGCGGCGCGCGCGGCGTTCCACCCGCATGCGCCATGCACCCCGCCCCCCGGATGCGCCGACGCGCTCGCCAGGTAGAGGCCCCGAACCGGGGTTTCGGGCCGGCCGAGACCAGCCGTCGGGCGGAAGATCAGCTGCTGGTGGGCCGCCGACGTTCCGCCGTTGAGCGCCCCTCCGCGCAGGTTGGCGTTGGCCGCCTCCAGGTCGCTCGGCGACTGGACGTGCCGAGCCAGCTGAGTTTCCCCAAAGCCCGGCGCCACCGTCTCGACCGCTGCCTCCATCCGTTCCACATGGTCGGCGATCTCCTGGCCGGACCACGAGTCGCGATGCGGCAGATGCGTGTACGCCCACGCCGATTCCGTGCCCGCTGGGGAGCGCGTAGGGTCGGTGGTGGTCATCTGGCCGAACCGCAGGAAGGGGTGCTGCGGTACTCGGCCCACGCTCAGGTCGGCGGCGAAGTCGACGAAGCCGTCGTTGTCGACGCCGAGGTGGACCGTTCCCGCGCCGCGCACGGCACCGGCGGTCCACGGCACCGGGTGAGCCAGCGCCCAGTTCACCTTGAGCGTGGCTGGGTCCCACTCGAAGCGGCGGAGTCGCTCGACGAACCGCGGCGACAAGTATGCCGGGTCCACCAGCTCGCCGTAGAGCGCCGGAGCCGTCACGTCGGCCAACACGCATCGGCGCGCTCGAACGGTCGAGCCGTCGCCAAGGCGCACGCCTCGGGCTCGCCCGCGGGCAACATCGACAGACCGCACCGCCGTGCCGCACCGGACCTGAACCCCCGACGCCTCGGCCCGCGAGCGCAGGGCCGAAGCCAGCCGCCCTGCGCCGCCTTCCGGGACCGGGAAGCCGACGTCCTGGCCCAGCATCGCCAGCAGCCAACCGAAGATGCCGCTGCCTGCGGCCTGCGGCGCGAGGTCGCTGTGCAGCGCATTGCCGGTGAGCAGCAACGCGGCGCCGGATCCCCGGAAGTTCTCCTCCGCGAGGCGGCGCACCGGAAGGAGCGCGCGTCGGGCGAAGTCGAGCGTTGCGGCGGCGCCCATGGCCCGCACCAGCCGGGCCGCCGGACGCAACGGAGGGATCGGGGTGAACAAGGCGTCGAGCAACGGGTCGCGCACCCGCATCCAGTCCTGGTACATCCGCACCCAAGCCTCGCCGTCGCCAGGCGCGTCCTGGTCCAGCAGGGTCGCGGTGTCGGCCACGTCGTCGCACATGACGGCGCTGCCACCATGGGGCAGCGCGTGTGCCAGCACTGCCGGCGCCCTACGCCACACCAGCCCGTGCGCTTCCAGGTCCAGCTCGCGGATCACCGGGCTGGCCGCGGCGAGCGGATAGAACGCGCTGTACAGGTCGGTGACGAACCCGGCCCGAGTGACCTCCGCGCTGCGAACCGCACCGCCGACGTCATCGGATGCCTCGACCAGCACGACGTCCCAGCCTGCGTCACCAAGCGCGGTGGCGGCGACCAGACCGTTGGGGCCGGCCCCAACGACCACGGCGTCGGCGGTCTGCACGGTCATGGCGGCTCTCTACCCCCAGACCGCACGGCTAAGGGGTCCCGTGCGTTTGGTCCTCGCCGCGTCCCACGAACGGGACTGAACGGCGCTGCTCGTAGGCATGTCCCCGGCTGTCGGTGCGGTCGGACAAGATGGCCGCATGCGAATGACCCGCGAACGCGCGCTGCGTCAGCGGTTGACGACCCAGCGGCTGGCATCTGCGCCGCTGCCGACCGCTGGCGAGGTCGTGCGCTTGCTGTGCTGCGTGCAGAGCCAGGAGCGTGACCACGCCTTCTACTCGCTCGCGATGCGCTCCCAGGCCAGGTCGTATGCCGCGGTGTCGGCCGAGTTCAACCAGGGCGCCTTTCTGCGCACGCACACCATGCGCGGCACCTGGCACTTCGTCTTGCCGGAGGACCTGCGCTGGGTGCTGGCGCTCGTGGGAAGCCGACAGGTGAGCGGTATGACCGCGCGGCATTCGGTCCTGCAGCTGGACGACCCGCGTTACGTCGCCCGCAGCCTCGATGTCCTGGCCGGGCTGCTCCAGGACGGCAACCATCTCACCCGGGCCGAGATCGGCGAGGAGTTCGCCCGTCGCGACGGTCTGCCGGAGAAGGGACAACGGCTTGGGCATCTGCTGTTCATCGCCGAGGCTGCGGGCCTGATCGTGTCCGGGCCGATGAAGGGCGTCAACCATGCCTACGGGTTGGTCGACGAGCTGGTGCCGCCGTCGTCGGAGGTGGACCGTGAGGAGGCCGTCGCCCGGTTTGTCGGACGGTTTTTCGCCGGGCACGGTCCAGCCACCGACCGCGACTTCGCGCGTTGGTCGAGCCTGGGGCTGACCGAGACGCGAGCGGCCATCGCAGCATTGGGCGATCGCCTCGCGAGGGTTGAGATCGACGGTGTGGCGCATTGGTTCGACCCGGCACACGTGGCGCGACGCAGCCCGGCCGCGCCGACGGCATACCTGCTGCCGACCTATGACGAGGCGTGGCTGACCTATCCGCGGCTCAACTTCACGCCCCGGTCGGACGCTCCGCCGATGGACGAGCAGGCTGGGTTCTGGGCGAGCGTCATCGTCGGTGAAGAGCAGGTCGGCCTCTGGCGGCGCACGACCCGCGGCCGTGAGGTGCACGTGGAGGCCCGGGTGGCGCCTTCGCTCGACGAGCGGGGCCGAGGGGCCGTGCGCGAGGCGGCCGAGCGGTTGGCCAGGTTCCTCGGGCGCGACCTCGAGCTGGCGGTCGTCCCCGACCGATGAGGATCGACAATGGTGCTCGACAGGAGGGGAACCGGTGCGATTCACAACGGAACCGCTCCCGTCGAGACCAGGCGCTCGACCCGCGCCGGATCCCTCCTACGGGGACGCCGCCTCAATCCGCAGCCGGCAGGCACCTGGCTCGGAGAACGGGTGGAGTCCCACGTGGTCGCCGCGTTGTCCGTATGCCGTGAGCGCCCCCATCACCATCCCCCGGTGGATCTCGCAGACGACCTGCGGGTGCGTCCGGGCGGAGTCCAGGAACGGGCAGCTGCGCAGAGCGACGCTGCGCCCGTCCGCCTCGGGGTCGGGCTTCGGCGAGAACCCGGCATACTCGAGCAAGCTGACCAGCCGCCCCGTGACGTCTGGGGAGTCAGCCGGGCCCGTGCGGCCGGCCAGCAGCGACCCCCAGATCTCACCCAGGGCAACCGCTGGGACCATGGGGTCAGCCCCCGTTCCGGCCAAGTACCGCGCGACCGCCTCGACCAGCTCCTCGACACCGCCGGGTCCGACGGCCAACCGCCCCTGGACCGTCGGCTCGTAGGCGATCCGGGGTCGGCCGCGGCGGCCGGTCGCATGCGGCGTGCGGGTCGCCAGCCGCTGCTCGACCAGTCCCTCGAGGTGGGCTCGCGCCGTGTTGGGGTGGCCGCCGATCAGGACGGTGACCTGGGCCACGTCCATCGGCCCGTGCTCGACCAGCAGACCAAGGACCCGGGAGCGAGCGTCCCCCAGGTCCGGGCGGTTCGGCCCGGCCAGTGTTCGGCCCGCCGTTGGTAGCCGCGCCGGCGTGGGCCCGAGCGGCGGACTGTTTTTCACACAGACGATTGTATATATTTAGGGACGGCCGTCCAGAGCGCGATGCGGCCGCGCGACCAACGGAGGACACCTGATGTCTACGCCCACGAACCTGCCCATGGTTTGGGACTCTCCGCCCGGATCTCCATGTGGCTGCGGCTGCTCGGACGAAGGCGTGCCACGCCTGGACGTGCGCGCCATTCCGCACGCCATTCGGCACGGCGCGGTGTTCGGGGCGTTGCAGGCCATACCGGTCGGCCGGTCGATGGAGCTGGTCGCCCCCCATGACCCCAAGCCGCTGCTCGCGCAGATTGCCGCCCGTGAGGCTGGCGTCATCGCGGTCCGCTACCTCGTGGAGGGTCCGGACGCATGGACGCTCCGCCTGACGCGCACCCGCTGACCCCGCCGACGACGCGCCCATCGCGAACCCTGCGGCGCGCCTTCTTCCTGCTCCCCGCCGGGGCCTGCCTGTTGGCCGGCCTCGATGCCGCGCTGCTGCGCGCCGAGCTCTGGACGCCAGTTGCGAGCGCCCGCCTGGCCGACCAGCACGGCATGCTCATGGTCCTGGGCTTCCTGGGTACCCTCATCGCCCTCGAGCGGGCCGTCGCGCTGCGCAGCCCATGGGGGTATGCCGCACCCGCCCTGCTCGGCCTGGGCGGCCTGGCCTTGGTCGCGCCGGTCCCCCTGGTCGCCGCGCAGCTGCTGCTCCTGGACGGATGCATCGCCCTCGTCATCGTCTATGCCGTCCTGTGGCGCCGCCAGCGCGACGACGCGACCACCACGCAGATCGCCGCCGCGGTCATGGCCGGGTGTGCCGCCGTGCTGTGGCCGCGCACGGACGTCGCCGCCGTGTTGCCGTGGCTGACCGGGTTCATCGTGCTCACGATCGCTGCGGAGCGGGTCGAGCTGGCACGGCTGTCCCTGCCCCGGGAGGCCGGTCGCTTGCTCGTTGTCTTCGCCGCGGCGATGTTCGCCGCCGGGATGGCCACCCTGCTGTGGCCGCCGGTCGGTGCCCGGCTGCTCGGCCTCGTCCTCCTCGCCTTGGTGCTGTGGCTGGCGCGCTACGACGTGGCCAGACGAACCATCCGCTCCAGCGGGCTGCCCCGCTTCAGCGCCGCCGCCCTGCTGCTGGGCTACCTATGGCTCGTCGTCGCCGCGGCAACCTGGCTGGTCGGAGGCCCACCGACGGGCGTACCGGCATACGACACCGTCGTGCATGCGGTGTTCCTCGGCTTCGCGATGTCCATGGTCCTCGCGCATGCACCGGTGATCCTGCCGGCCGTGCTGCGCCGACCGCTGCCCTACCGCGCGCTCATGTGGGTGCCCCTCGTCGTCCTGCACACCGGTCTGGCGGTGCGGGTCGTCGGGGGCAACCTGCTCGGGGGCTCGCTCGCCTGGCAGGTCGGTGCCGCAACGACCGTGATCGCCGTGCTGCTCCTGGTCGTCACCACCGTCGGATCCTCGGCGACGGCACGGTCATGACCACGACCTCGTCCCCACCGCGCCCGACACGGGCCAGCTTCCCGCTGCGTGACTATCCCAGCGTCGTCTGGTTGGGGCTCGCAGTCGTCGTGGCGCTCGGGCGTCGATGGGTGCCCGAATCGGGCTGGCTGCTGGTCCACCTCGTCCTGCTGGGGGCCATGACCCACGCCGCCATGGTGTGGAGCAACCACTTTGCCCAGGCCTTGCTGAAGACGTCTCACCGTGCCGACGAGCGTGCCCGGCAGTCCCGCCGGATCGTGCTGCTGCTGGCGGGCTGCACCCTCGTGCTGGTCGGCGTGCCGGCTGGTTGGTGGCCGCTGACCGCTCTCGGCGCGCTGAGCGTTGGGAGCGCCGTGCTCTGGCACGGCCTCACCCTCTACCGGCAGATGCGCCGGGCGCTGCCCGGCCGCTTCCGCGTGACCGTGCGCTACTACGTCGCGGCCGCCGCCTGTGTGCCGTTCGGCGCCCTCTTCGGAGCACTCCTCGCTCGCGACCCAGCGCAGCCGTGGCACGCGCAGCTCCTCGTCGCGCACTCGGTGGTCTTGGTGCTGGGCTGGCTCGGGCTCACCATGACCGGAACGCTCGTCACGCTCTGGCCCACGATGCTGCGCACCCGGATCGACGATCGAGCGGAGACCCTCGCCCGCCAGGCCCTCCCCGCGCTCGTCGGCACACTGGCGCTCATCGCCGGCGCTGCTCTGACCGGCCAGCGATGGCTTGTCGTGGCCGGCGTGGCCCTGTATGCCGGTGCCCTCGGCTGGTGGGGCCGCGCCCTGCTCAGGCCCGCCCGGCGTCGCCCCCCGCACGAGTTCGCGACCTTCTCGGTGAGCGCGGCTCTATGCTGGTATGCCGTCGGAGTCGGCTGGGTGCTGGTGACGGTCGCACGCTCGGCTGACTGGGCCGGCCTCCCGGACGACTACGGAGCCATCGCGGCGGCCTTTGCGGCCGGTTTCGCTGCGCAGCTGCTCACCGGAGCGCTCTCCTACCTGCTGCCGGTGGTCCTCGGTGGCGGGCCCGCCGCCGTCCGATCCGCTCAAGCCTGGCTGAACCGCGCCACCACCCTGCGGGTGACCGTCACCAACGCCGCGCTCGTGCTGTGCCTGGCGCCCGTTCCCAACGCCGTGCGAGTCCTCTGCTCCTTGCTCGTGCTGGCCTCCCTGGCGGCCTTCATCCCGTTGGCCGCCGCCGCGGTTCGTGCGAACCTGCAGGCCCGCGGCAACCGGGTTGCTGACCAAGGGGAGCCCATCCCAGCGGCCACCCCCACCCGGGCGTCGCCAGCCTGGTCACCGGTGCAGCTGATCGCCGGCCTCTCCGCCGTGGCCATCGCGGTGAGCCTGGGGCTGGCGATCGACCCCGCCGCAGCCGGCCTCGCCGGACCCACGCACACGAGCTCGACTGCTGTCATCGCGTCGGGTCGGACGAGCACGGTGCAGGTGTCCGCCAAGGAGATGCGCTTCACGCCCGGCTCGATCACTGTGCCGGTGGGCGACCGGCTGCTCATCGAGCTGGTCAACGAGGACCAGACGACGACCCACGACCTCGTGCTGGACAACGGCACCCGCACGCCCCGGCTCGGACCGGGAGGCCGGGCCACCCTCGACGCTGGTGTCGTCGCCGAGGCGCTGGACGGCTGGTGCTCCGTCGTCGGTCACCGCCAGATGGGCATGACCTTCCGCGTCTCCGTGTCCGGCACGGCGCACGCAGGCGAGGCGGACGGACACGCGGCTCACGCGCCTGCCGCCGCAGCAAGCCCACCCGTCGACCTGACCCAACGACCAGGAGAGGACTTCACGGCATCCGACCCGGTCCTGCCCGCACTGACCGCTGAGACCGTCCACCGAGTCACCTTCCGGGTGCGAGAGCTCGAGCTGCAGGTGGCGCCCGGGGTCTGGCAGAGACGGTGGACCTTCAACGGCCAGTCACCCGGGCCGCCGCTGCACGGGCGCGTCGGCGACGTCTTCGAGGTCACCCTGGTCAACGAAGGCTCGATGGGTCACTCGATCGACTTCCACGCCGGGGCGCTCGCTCCGGACCAGCCGATGCGCACGATCGCGCCCGGCCAGAGCCTGCTGTACCGGTTCACCGCGACCCGCGCGGGGATCTGGATGTACCACTGCTCCACGATGCCGATGTCCGCGCACATCTCGGCTGGCATGCACGGCGCCGTGGTCATCGACCCGCCCGACCTGACCCCGGTCGACCGCTCCTACCTGCTCGTGCAGTCCGAGATCACCCTCGGGCAGAACCACGGCGCTGGATCGGCCTCCGAGGTCGACGCGGACAAGGTGACGTCGGAGACTCCGGATGCGGTGGTGTTCAACGGCGTTGCCTATCAGTACGACTACCGGCGGTTGGCCGCGCGCGTCGGAGAGCGGGTGCGCATCTGGGTGCTGGACGCCGGCCCCAATCGGCCGACGTCGTTCCATGTCGTGGGCGGGCAGTTCGACACCGTCTATGCGGAAGGGGCGTGGCTGCTGCGACCGGGCCCGAACCAGGCCGGCGGAAGCCAGGTGCTTGCGCTGGGGCCGTCTCAAGGCGGCTTCGTCGAACTGAGCTTCCCCGAAACGGGGACCTACCCGCTCGTCAGCCATCTCATGGTCGACGCCGAGCGCGGGGCACACGGCACGGTCGCGGTAACTCGATGAGCGCAGAGCGGGATCAGTGAGCCGAGCGCCAGGCG
>JBIOUP010000218.1:0-3572 GCA_044867305.1 Dermatophilaceae bacterium | reverse complement strand
CGCCAAGGTCGACGCCGGTCGGCGGCTGCTCGAGGACGGCTACCAGCCGACCGACGTCGTCGAGCAGTCGATCGCGGCCCGCTCGGGTGGGCCACCACCGAGCGCAAGGCGCGCGAGGGCGTTCCAGAAGCAGGTGCTGGACGAGATCTCCGGCGCTGACACCCACGGTCAGGTCTCGGCAAGGACGTAGAGCGCGAGGGCCGGCCGTCGCCCTCGCACGATGACGTCCACCGGGTCCGTGCCGGACCACGCAGCGCTTGCAGAAGGTAGCGTGGTCCCTTCGGACTGCCGGCGCGGTGCCAGCCAAGCGGCTCGGGTGAAGCTGACTCAGGTCCGCCACGCCCACCGTCGCCGCTTCGGCCGCAGCCCGCCCGCTGAGGCGACATCCCCGGCTGTCTCGATCCCACTCCGCGCAAGACCGGCTTGCGCGTCACTCGCGGCGGAGTGACGCAGGTCGCAGGCGTGAGGATCGAGGCATATGCGGATCGTCGCCAGCGTCGCGCGCCATCTGGGCCAGATCGGGCAGGAGCAAGCAGTCGAGGCACGGCGACTTCTGACATGCACGTGGAGCCGAACCCACGCGGTCTTACGCGGCGAGTTCGGTTCAGTTAGCTCCGAGGTTCGGACGGCATCACGATCCGTGACGCCTTTCCCACCCAGACGTCGGCTGGTCTGTCGACGCGGAGGTACGAAGACACCTGCTGAACGACCTGTCTGGTCAATGCAAAAGCGGGCTCTTGAAGGTCCCGAAGAGTGTTCCGCCCAAGGTCCGCGTCCACATCGAGCTGCACACTGGCGTCCCCGATGGCCACGTCGAGAGTGGTCAGCTGCATGACCAGGGGGTCGATCCGATGGAAGACGCCTTCGCTTACGCCCGCTGCTGCCGCCTGAGCCGCCATCAACCTAGTGTCGCGTGTTTGAAGTAGGTTTACGGTGGGTTTGGGCGAGGATGTCGTCGGCGGTCTTGGTCCAGACGAACGGTTCGCAGCGTTCGTTCCAGCCGTCGATGAACCTCGTGATGGCTCCCTTGAGCTCGGCGACGCTGGTGAAGCTGCCGCGGCGGATGGCTTGGCGGGTGATGATCCCGAAGAACACCTCGACGAGGTTGAGCCAGGACCCCGAGGTCGGCGTGACGTGCATCGTGATCCGGGGGTTCTTCGCCAGCCAGGCCTTGACCTTGGGGTGCTTGTGGGTGGCGTAGTTGTCGGCCACGACGTAGAGCTTGACCCGCGGGTAGGTCTTCGCGACGAGCTTGAGGAAGTCGAGGAACTCGGCGTGGGTGTGGCGGTCGTAGCAGGCGTCGGTGACCTTCCCGGTCGCGACCTCCAGGGCTGCGAACAGACTGGTGGTGCCGTGCCGGACGTAGTCGTGAGTCGCCTTCTCCGGCAACCCCGGTCGCAGCGGCAGGATCGGCGCGGTCCGGTCCAAGGCCTGGACCTGGGTCTTCTCATCGATGCAGACCACCACCGCGTTCTTCGGGGGCGCCAGGTAGAGCCCGACCACGTCGCGGACCTTCGCGTCGAGTTCGGGGTCGGTGGAGAACTTGAACGTCTCCCGCCGCCAGGGCTGCAGCTTCCAGTCTCGCCAGATCCGGGCCACCGACGCGAAGGAGACTCCCAGTTCCTTGGCCAGCAGCCGGGCTGACCAGTGCGTCACGCCCAGCGACTCCGGAGGAGGCTGCAGGGTCGCGACCACGACCGCGGCCTCATCGATCACCCGCGGCCGACCCGACCGGTCCAGGTCGCCCAGGGCCCTGATCCCTCCAGCCAGATACCGGTTCCGCCACAAGATCACCGTCGGTCGGGTCATGCCCACGCGACGGGCGATCTCCGCGTTCGGCAGCCCCTCGGCGGCCAGCAGCACGATCCGTGCCCGCTGGGCCACTCCGGCCTCCCCGCTGGTAGATCTGACCAGCGAGGTCAGTCTCGGCTCATCACCAGAACGCAAGACCAGCGGCGCGGCAACAGACATACCCCATTGTCCCGGAAAACCAGACCGTAAAGTCATTTACGACACGCGACACTAGAGCGGGAGGACCAGACCTCAGGTCGCTAGTCGAAGGCCCCATTCCTACCCGACGTCGCGGAGGCTGACGGACCGGAGCTCCTCGCCGTAGGTGTCAGAGCGGTCGCCCCCGATGCTGGCAAACAGAGCGTTGATGTCTGCTCGGTGGCGGCGAAGCCGCCTCCGGGAGGACAGCGCCACGGGGGCGCAGGTGAGATGTTGGCTTTGGAGCGCCTGGCGTCGGTTGCGAAGCATGCCACCATGCTCCCTGGCGCGAACCGATACGTCCAATAAGCACAACTCCGCAAATGCATGCGTGAAGGTCATACGATGACCTGCCCCGCCCGGTCGTCAGTCGGGGGCTGGAAGTCGCTTCCCTCCGTCAACGCGCGGAGGGGTCGGATCGTCGAGACCGATTGGATGCTTCGAGGGCTGGCCGGGAAGTGGTGCTACGGGCGACGAGCCGAGGGGCCACGACGTAGTGGACCGGCTGCGTCCGGCCCTCGATGCGTTCGAGCAGCAGTCGGCCGCTGATCGAGCCGGTGAGCGGGCCTGACTGGTCCACGGTCGTGAGCGACACGCGGCCGATGGTCGAGACGTAGATGTTGTCGTAGCCGGCGATCGACAGATCCTCGGGGATCCGCAGCCCGCGGTCCTCTGCGGCCCGCATCGCGCCCAGTGCGGCGATGTCGGCTCCCGCGAAGATGGCAGTGGGAGGTGAGGTCCGGTGCAGCGCTTCCGTTGCTGCCTCGTGTCCTCCCGCTTCGGAGTAAGAGGTGATGAGCACGTCAGGCTTCAGGCCGTGGCGTCGCATTGCGGCCTCGTAGCCGTCCTGGCGGGCGGTGAAGGAGAGAACGTGCGGGCGCTGAAATCCTGGGGACTCATGACCCGTGTGCAGGATGGTCCGGTGGCCCAACCCGACCAGGTGATCCACCATGAGCCTGGAGCCCTCGTAGTCGTCGTCCACGACCGTGTCGAAGTTCGCCGATCCCCCGTGACGTGCGATGACCACGAGCGGAACCTTCCTGCCCAGGTCCTCCAGCCATTCCGTGCGGGTAAACGGTGAGATGAGGATCAGGCCGTCCACCTGCCGGTCCAGCAGCGCCTCGACTGCGCGCTGCTGGCGCTCGGGCTCAGTACCCCCAGCCACGAGGATCGGCTGGAAGGAGGTGGCGTCGAGCATGTCGCTGACGCCTTCGGCCACCTCGGGCTGGAACGGCGAGGTCAGCTCGGTCAGAACCACACCGACGGTGAACGTGCGGCCACGCATGGCGCGCGCGCCTGTATGCGGTCGGTACCCGAGCTTCTCGATCGCCGCGGTGACCCGGTCGCGCATCTGGGTGCTTACGCCGTAGTCGTTACGCACGACCTTCGAGACGGCTGAGACCGACACCCCAGCCTCAGCTGCAACATCGTGCAACGTCGCACGTCGCTGGCCGCTGTTGGCTGCTTGCCTGGCGTCGATCGTCACAGATCCAACGTACGCCGCGAGGTGCCCTCTGTGCCACAGCCTCGCCCTGAGCAGCGCGGACTCGGCCGCTTCGCCAACGAGCGGAGAGTTCGCGAGC
>JBIOUP010000217.1:0-10947 GCA_044867305.1 Dermatophilaceae bacterium | reverse complement strand
GGCATACCGCGCTCGGACACCGCTTGCTGGCGCTGGAGCTGCCTCGGCTGCGCACCGACGTCGACGACTCCGCCGACCTCGCCGCGGCAGTCGCGCTCGGGGTGGGTCCCCGCACGGCCGCGGCACTGGGTCTGCCGCGCCGATGGTTGGCCCCATAGGTTGGGCGCGTGCAGGCGACGGTTGCGAGCTACGAGGACGGGCAGGGCCTGGTTGTCCTCGACGATGGCCGGCAGCTCGCCTTCTCGTCGCCCGCCCTTGCGGGCAGCGGAATCCGGCTGCTGCACCCCGGGCAGCGGGTGAGCATCCAGGTTGAGCAGGGCGTGGTGAGTCGGTTGTGGCTGCCTGGTCTCGGCGAGCCGAACCGTTAGCCGGTGGTCTTCTTCGCGGTCCGCTTGGCCGCCGAGGTCTTCTTGGCCGTGGACTTCGCCGGCGCGGTCTTGGCGGCCGTTGCTGCCTTGGTCGTCCGCTTGGCCGTCGTGGCCTTCGCGGGGGTCCCGGCCTTCTTTGCCGCAGTCCTGGTCGGGGTGGTCCGCTTGGTCGTGGTTGACGTCTTCTTGGCGGGCCCGGCTGCCTTGGTCGCGGTGCGAGCCGACGCGGTGCGGGCCGAAGCACGGGCCGCCGCGGGGGTGGTCTTGGGCAGCTTACGTGGGTCGGCGACGATGTCCTTGAACGAGGTGCCCGGCCGGAACCGGGGCACGGTGGTCTTCCTGATGCGTACCGTCTCGCCGGTGCGCGGGTTGCGACCGGTTCGAGCCTCTCGAGCTACCTTCGGGAAGGTGCCGAAGCCGGTGATGGCCACCTTGCCGCCCTTGGCGACCTCGCGGATGATGACGTCGAGTACGGCTTCCAGGGCGTCTGTTGCGGCCTTTCTACCCCCGAGCTTGGACTCGATCGCGTTGACCAGCTCTGCCTTGTTCATCGATTCCTCCACGTGCTTCGGACGCCTCGCCCGGTGCGCGGCGATGCTGGCGCGAACCGAAATTCGCCAGTTCAGACGTTAGGCCGACCAGGCCCCATAGTCCATCATTTGGGACCGCTCAATTCTCGTTCTCGCGCAACACATTTGGATGCGGCCAGCGCGACCGGACGCCTGCTCGGGGATCACGGGCCGCATGACGGGCGGTGGAGAAACGTCAACGCTCGCAAGCACGCTGCGCAATCGCGTTGTGGCGGTGCGGTATTGGTGGATACCGCTGTGCGCCACCCATGCCGCGACGCCGGCCGGACCAACCATCGGGTGGGGCCGGCGCGCCAGCTGGACAGCCACGAACGCAGACCGACAAGAGCCGGGTTAGTCTGCCTGATCGGGCGTGTCGCGCCCGACTCGAGGGTCAGGTCGTGGTGGGAAGGTATGCCGGCCGGACCGCCTCGAACCGGTCGATGAGGTCGGCGTGACGCAACGTCAGGCCGATGTCGTCGAGACCCTCGAGCAGGCGCCAGCGGGTGTAGTCGTCGACCTCGAACGGAGCGTGAATCTCACCGGCGACGACCGTCCGCGAGGGGAGGTCGACGGTGACCAGGGCCCCTGGCTCGTTGTCCAGGTACTTCCAGATCATCTCGATGTCGTCCTGGGCGAGCACCGCGGTGAGCAGCCCTTGCTTACCGCTGTTGCTGCGGAAGATGTCGCCGAAGCGGCAGGACAGCACGGCCCGAAACCCGTAGTTCATCAACGCCCACACCGCATGTTCCCGGGACGAGCCGGTGCCGAAGTCCGGTCCGGCGACGAGGACCGACCCCCCGGCATACCTCGGGTTGTTCAGAACGAATCCGCCGTCTTTGCGCCAGGCCGCGAACAGCCCGTCCTGGAAGCCGTCCCGGCTCACTCGCTTGAGGTACTCCGCCGGGATGATCTGGTCGGTGTCGACGTTGCTGCGCCGCAACGGGACCCCGATGCCGGTGTGCGTGGTGAACGCCTCCATCTCAGTCCTCCTGGGCGACGTCGGCGGGCGCGGCGAGCGTGCCGCGGACCGCGGTTGCTGCGGCAACGAGCGGGCTCACCAGATGGGTACGCCCGCCTTTCCCTTGGCGTCCCTCGAAGTTGCGGTTGGACGTCGACGCGCTGCGCTCGCCGGGGGCCAGCGTGTCGGGGTTCATGCCCAGACACATGGAGCAGCCGGGCAGGCGCCATTCCGCACCGGCCTCGATGAACACCTGGTCCAGGCCTTCGGCCTCCGCCTGCAGCCGCACCCGGGCCGAACCCGGCACGACCAGGACGCGCACGCCGTCGGCGACCTTGCGGCCCTTGAGGACTGCCGCCGCCGCGCGCAGGTCCTCGATGCGCCCGTTGGTGCACGACCCCACGAAGACGGTGTCGACCTTCACCTCGCGAAGCGGCGTGCCCGGCGTGAGCCCCATATAGGCCAGCGCACGCTCGGCGGCCGCCCGCTCGGTTTCGTCGGCGATGTCCTCGGGGTCTGGCACGGCAGCCGAGAGCGGCAGTCCCTGGCCGGGGTTGGTGCCCCAGGTCACGTACGGCGACAGCGTCGTGGCGTCCAGGTCGACCTCGGTGTCGAAGACTGCGTCCTCGTCGGTGCGTAGCTCGCGCCATTGCGCCAGCGCTGCGTCCCAGTCAGCGCCCCGGGGTGCGCGGTCGCGTCCCTGCAGGTAGGCGAAGGTGGTCTCGTCGGGGGCGATCATTCCTGCGCGGGCACCCGCCTCGATCGACATGTTGCAGATCGTCATGCGGGCCTCCATGGACAGTGCCCGGATGGCCGCTCCGCGGTACTCGATGACGTGGCCCTGGCCGCCGCCGGTGCCGATCTTGGCGATCACGGCCAGCACGACGTCCTTGGCGGTGACCCCGTCGGGCAGCTGGCCGCGGACGTTGACTGCCATCGTCCTGAAGGGCGTTACCGGAAGGGTCTGCGTGGCCAGGACGTGCTCGACCTCCGACGTGCCGATGCCGAAGGCCAGCGCCCCGAAGGCACCGTGGGTGGAGGTATGGCTGTCGCCGCAGACGATGGTCAGCCCCGGCTGGGTCAGCCCGAGCTGGGGCCCGATGACGTGGACGATGCCCTGCTCGGCGTCGCCCATCGGGTGGATGGGCACCGCGAACTCGGCGCAGTTGCGCCGCAGCGTCTCGACCTGGGTGCGGCTCACCGGGTCGGTGATCGGACCAGGCGTGGTGGGGACGTTGTGGTCCTCGGTGGCCACGGTGAGGTCTGGGCGGCGGACCGTTCGACCGGACAGGCGCAGGCCGTCGAAAGCCTGGGGACTGGTCACCTCGTGGAGCAGGTGCAGGTCGATGTAGAGCAGGTCGGGCTCTCCCTCGGCGCGGCGCACCACGTGCGCCTCCCAGATCTTTTCCGCCAGCGTCCCGGCCATAATGGTCGCCTCCGTTCCATGACGACGCGCAGCGTGCCGTAATGTGATCAGCGTCTCGCATCGCCGCATCACTGTGACTTGCGTCTCAGTCCCTGAGACGGCAGTATCAGGGCATGGACAGTTCGAGTGGGGTCGGAGTTCTCGACAAGGCGGCCACCGTGCTCAGTGCCCTGGAGGCTGGGCCGGCCACGCTGGCCCAGCTCGTGGCCGCGACCGGACTGGCGCGCCCGACGGCTCACCGGCTTGCCGTCGCCCTGGAACACCACCGGCTGGTCGCCCGCGACATGCAGGGCCGGTTCGTCCTCGGACCGCGTCTGGCGGAGCTGGCCTCGTCGGCCGGTGAGGACCGGCTGCTCGCGGCCGCCGGGCCCGTGCTCGGCGCCCTGCGCGACCACACCAGCGAGAGTGCCCAGCTGTTTCGTCGCCAGGGTGACCAGCGCATTTGCGTTGCCTCCGCGGAGCGGCCGGTCGGACTGCGCGACTCCATCCCGGTCGGCTCGAGCCTGACCATGCTGGCCGGTTCCGCCGCGCAGGTGCTGCTGGCGTGGGAGGAGCCCGATCGGCTGCACCGGGGTCTGCAAGGTGCCCGGTTCAACGCGACGGCGCTGTCCGTGGTGCGGCGCCGGGGGTGGGCGCAAAGCGTCGGCGAGCGCGAACCCGGCGTGGCGTCAGTCTCGGCGCCAGTGCGCGGTCCGTCCGGCCGGGTCGTCGCGGCCGTATCCATATCGGGGCCCATCGAACGCCTCTCCCGCCAGCCCGGCCGGTTGCATGCCGCGACCGTCGTGGCCGGGGCGAACAAGCTCACCGACGTGTTGCGGCGGGCCCACGCCGCCACGCAAAGCTAGACTCGGGGACACCCAAGGCGCCAGCAGGGGCTCGCAGGCTCCCTGGCCGCTCACGCTCGAACGGCTGACCCGACGACTGCGGTCGGCCCCCTCGGACGGACGGATAGGAAGCCACCGTGTCCCACACCCGGTCCCGCCTACCGGCATACCTGCTCGGCAAGGTCTCGAACCCGCTCGCCGTGGCCGGCGGCGCGATGGTCGTCGCGCTGGCCGCCGCAGGCTGTGCGCCGGCGGTGAGCGCGCCGATCGTCACGGCCACGTCGACGCCGGGGGTGACGGGGGCCGACCTGACGACCTCCCCGCAGGCCGAGATCGCAGCCGCCGCTCCGGTGCCCGGCGCTCCGGCGCCCGCCGCCCCGACCACGCCCAGCCTGATGGCCCCCGGCTCGTCGGGCGAGCAGGTCCGTGAGCTGCAGGCTCGGCTCAAGCAGCTGGAGTGGTACGACGGAGACGTCACAGGAACCTACGACGAAGCCACCGCCTCAGGCGTGCGCGGCTTCCAGAGCAAGCGGGGCCAGCCGGCGACCGGAGCGGTCGATCAGGCGACGTGGGACGTGCTGGTGTCCATGACGCGCCAGCCCACGGACGACGAGATGCACAACCGGATGACCCCCGGCCCGGCGCTGCTCAAGCCGGGCTCGACGGGCGCCAGCGTGCGCGACCTGCAGGCCCGGCTCAAGCAGATCGGCTGGTGGTCCGGGGACGTCACCGACACCTATGGCCCGGCGACGGTCACCGCGGTGAAGAGCTTCCAGACCAAGCGCGGCATCCCGGTGACCGGCGAGGTCGACCAACGCACCCTGGACCGGCTCGGCGCCATGACCCGCAAGCCGACCTCCGACGAGCTCAACAACGTCAAGCCCAAGCCGGCCGCCGGGCTCGCCGCAACCGGCCTCGACCCCCGCTGCCTGACCGGCCGGGCCCTGTGCGTGAGCAAGACGACCAACAAGCTGGTCTGGGTCGTCGACGGGGTGCCGCAGGCCCGCGTCGACGTGCGGTTCGGCAGCCAGGAGCTGCCGACGCGCGAAGGGGCCTTCCGCGTGTTCGGGAAGTCGCGCGACCACGTCTCGACGCTCTACCACACGGCCATGCCCTACGCGATGTTCTTCAGTGGCGGCCAGGCGGTGCACTACTCGCCGGACTTCGCCGCCCGCGGGTACCGTGGGGCGTCGCACGGCTGCATCAACGTCCGCGACCTCAAAACCATCTCGTGGCTGTTCGCCCAGGTGCAGATCGGCGACGCAGTCATCGTCTACCGCTGAGGTGCTGCTCAGCGTGAAGCGGAGGGTTCGTGCGGATCGGGTACAAGGCCTCGGCTGAGCAGTTCGGGCCAAGGCAGCTGCTGGAGTATGCCGTGCTGGCCGAGGCCGTCGGCCTGGACAGCGTATGGGTCTCCGACCATGTGCAGCCCTGGCGGCACGACGGCGGTCACGCACCGTTCTCGCTCGCCTGGCTCGCGGCGGTGGGCGAACGCACCGATCGGGTCCAGCTGGGCACGTCGGTGCTCACCCCCACGTTCCGCTACCCGCCGGGGGTGGTCGCCCACGCTTTCGGGACGCTCGGAATGCTCTACCCGGGCCGGGTCACGCTGGGCGTGGGCACCGGCGAGGCGCTCAACGAGGTCGCCCTGGGAACCGTCGGGGAGTGGCCGCAGTTCAAGGAGCGATTCGCCCGGCTGCGAGAGGCGGTGCGGCTCATCCGGGCCCTGTGGACGCAGGAACGCGTCAGTTTCGACGGCGACTACTACCGCACGAGCGATGCCACGATCTACGACCGCCCCGAGGTCCCGGTGCCCATCTACGTCGCGGCGGGCGGCCCGCTCGTTGCCAGGTACGCCGGTCGCTCGGCTGATGGGTTCATCTGCACGTCGGGCAAGGGCGAGGCGCTCTACCGCGATCAGCTGCTGCCGGCCGTCGAAGAAGGGCTGGAGCAGGCTGGGCGGGTCGCGGGCGACATCGACCGGATGATCGAGATCAAGCTGTCCTACGACCGCGACCGTGCGGCGGCCGTGGCCAACTGCCGGTTCTGGGCGGCCCTGTCGCTGACCGCGGAACAGAAGCACGGCACGACCGACCCGGTCGAGATGCAGCGCCTGGGCGACGCGCTCAGCGACGAGCAGGTGGCCAGCCGCTGGATCGTGAGCGACGACCCCGAGGAGGTGCTCGAGCTGGTCCGGCCGTACGTCGACTGGGGCTTCACCCACCTGGTGTTCCACGGTCCGGGAGCCGACCAGGACCGCTTCTTGCGCAGCTTCGCCGGCGACGTGCTGCCCAAGCTGCGCCAGCTCGGCTGACCGACCGTGCCTGAGGCGCGGCACCGGCATACCGCAACGCGAACGAGCCGAGGCGCGAGGACATGAAGATCTGCGTCTACGGCGCGGGCAGCATCGGCTGCTACGTCGGGGGACGTCTGGCGGCTGCCGGTATGCCGGTCACGCTCGTCGGGCGCCCGCGAGTGCTGGCCGAGATCGCCGAGTACGGGCTTCGGCTGACCGACTGGAAGGGCACGGACTGGTACGTCGATGCCGAGCGGCTCGACCTGGCGCACACCCCGCACGGCGCGGCGGACGCCGATCTGCTCCTCGTCACCGTCAAGTCGAGGGACACCGAGAGCGCCGCAGCGCAGCTGGCCCAGGTGTTCGAGCCGGGCGCGGTCGTCGTCAGCCTGCAGAACGGGCTGCACAACACCGAGCGGCTCACGACGCGCCTGACTGGGCACACGGTGTTGGCGGGGATGGTCGCGTTCAACGTGCTCAGCCGTGGCCATGGGGTGTACCACCAAGGCACGGAGGGCGGGCTGGAGGTCCAGGACGACCCGGCTCTGGCACCCTACCTGCCGACATTCGCGCGAGCCGGGCTGCCGGTGGTGACGCACGCCGACATGGTGCCGGTGCAGTGGGCCAAGCTGCTGCTCAACCTGATGAACCCCATCAACGCCCTGGCCGACGTGCCACTGCGCGACCAGCTGGCGCAGCGCGCCTACCGCCGCTGCCTCGCCGGCGCGCAGACCGAGGCACTCGACCTGATGGACGCCGCTGGGATCGAGCCGGCGCGCCTGATGTCGATCTCGCCCCGGCGCCTGACCCGGGTGCTCACGCTGCCGGACGTGGCATTCCGCCTGCTGGCCCGGCGCATGCTCGCCATCGACCCGCTCGCGCGCAGCTCCATGTGGGAGGACCTGGCGGCCGGGCGCCCGACCGAGGTGGACGAGCTCAACGGAGAGATCGTCCGGCTGGCACAGCGGCTCGGACGCACGGCGCCGGTGAACGCCCGGCTGGTCGAGCTGGTGCACGCTGCCGAGTCCGGCGGCCGCAGGCAGTGGAGTGGGCCAGAGCTGGTGGCGAAGCTGGGTTTGTAACCGACTCTTTCGGCCACGCCGACGGCGTGCCAAAGTGCGCGTGCGACATGACCCAACGAGGGTGAGTAGCCCCGACGGGATTCGAACCCGCGCTACCGCCTTGAGAGGGCGGCGTGCTAGGCCGCTACACAACGGGGCCCTAGCCGTGCCCGGCATACCTGCCGATGCACATCGGGAACCTTACCGGTGGTCGGTGCCCGACCTAGCTGGGGTACCAGGACTCGAACCTAGAATGACGGAACCAGAATCCGTTGTGTTGCCAATTACACCATACCCCAAGGGGGTATCTCCGCCCTCGCGCACCGGCGCCTGGGAGGGGAACCGACCAGCGATCCTACCCGTCCGCCGCTGGCCCACCCAAATCTAGCCATCGAGTGGGCCGTAGATGCTGTTTGAAGGCCCGAATAACAGCATCTACTGCCCACTCGGCGTGAGGGAGCGGGCGAAGTCTCACCGACCGAGCAGCAACGTGACCGCGTGGATGAGCACCCCCACCAGCCCGCCGACGATGGTCCCGTTGATCCGGATGAACTGCAGGTCCCGGCCCACATGCAGCTCCACCTTCTCGGCCGTCTCACGCCCGTCCCAGCGCTCGATGGTGTGGCTGATGACGGTCGTCAGCTCCTCGCCGTAGCGCCCGACGAAGAACGCAGCGAGATCGGCGGCATGACCGTCCAGCCGCTCCCGCAGCTGCGGCGAGTCGCGGACCCGCTCGGCGAAGAACCGCAGCTGCACGAGCATTCGCGATCGCAACGGACCGTCCGGCTCCCGCAGCGCCCGCACGAGCGCCGTCCGGAACGCCCCCCACAGCGAGGTCGCCGTCTGCAACAGCTGCGGGTGGTCCAGGACGCGCAGCTTGAGCCGCTCGGCCCGTTCCATGGTCTCGGGGTCCTCGCACAGGTCCCGGGCCAGCTGGGCCAGCAGGTCATCCAACGCCAGCCGGGCGTGATGGCGCGGGTCACGGCGGATGTCCTCGACCCACTCGATCGCCTCCGTGTGCACGCGCTTGATGACCAGGTCGTTGACCCGCTGGGGAGCCCACCAGGGCGCTCGCTCCTGGAGCACGTCGTGGAAGGTCGCCTCGTTGGTGAGCAGCCATCGGTGTGCCTCGTCGAGGGCCAGGTCGACCAGGCCGTGGTGGGCCTTGTCCCGCACCACCTCGGCGAGGAAGGTGCCCGCGATCGGCGCGACCGGCTCCTCGCGCAGCCGCGGCAGGACCGCCTCGTGCAGCAGCAGGGCGACGGTCTGGTCCTCCAGGCGCTCCAGGCCGGCGATGGAGAGGGAGATGACCTCGTCGACGACCCGTTCGGTATGCCGTGGGACGAGCACCCAACCGGCCGCACGCTCGCTGATGCGGGCAGCGAGCACCCGGTCGCGGATGATCTCCTCGCGCAGGAAGTTCGCGCCCATGAAGTCCTGCAGGCTGCGGGCGAGCATGTCCTTGCGGCGCGGGATGAGCGCGGTGTGCGGGATGGGGACGCCGAGGGGATGGCGGAACAGCGCCGTGACAGCGAACCAGTCGGCCATGGCGCCGACCATCGATGCCTCGGCCCCGGCGTTGACGAATCCCAGGAAGCCATCGCGCCCCAGCGTGGCGACATAGACGATGGCCGCGAACACGAGCAGACCCAGCGCCAGAGACCGCATGCGCCGCAGCCCTCTGCGCCGCTCCTCGTCGGCCTCGGTATCGGTGATGGTGAACGTCGACATGGCTCTCCTGCCCTGGCTCGCTACCCGACCGTACCTTCGGCAACGCGAGCTCTCTCACAACCCCCTAACGTCCCGGTGACCGGTTCGTGACCCGCCGCGGTTAGAGTTCGGCCGTGCCGGGGGACTCTCGCTTGGTTCTCGTCGTCGAGGACGAGGCGCCCATCGCCGAGCTGCTCTGCCTCAACCTCGAGCACAGCGGCTACCGCACCTCCGTCGCGCGGGACGGCGGGACGGCACTGGAGGCGGTGCGCAGTCTGCACCCCTCCCTGGTGCTGCTCGACATCGGCTTGCCCGGCATGGACGGGATCCAGGTATGCCGGAGCCTACGCGCCCAAGGGGACTGGACCCCCGTCGTCTTCCTCACGGCACGCGACGACGAGGTCGATCGGGTCGTCGGCATCGAGCTGGGGGCCGACGACTACATCACCAAGCCGTTCTCCCCTCGAGAAGTCGTGGCCCGCGTCGGTGCCGTGCTGCGCCGGGCCGAGCGCACGGCATACCGGACGGAGGGGACCCGCGAGCTGCGGTGCGGGCAGGTGCGCTGCTTCGTCGACCAGCGACGGGTGCTCGCCGGCGAGCGGGAGGTGACCCTGACCGCCACCGAGCTCGACCTGCTGGCCCATCTCATGGCCGCGCCGGAGCGGGTGTACTCGCGCGCCCAGCTGCTCTCGCAGGTCTGGGGCTACGACTCGTACGCCGGGGAACGCACCGTCGACGTCCACATCGCCCAGCTGCGGGCCAAGCTCGCGCCGCACGACGTCATCCGGACCGTGCGGGGCGTCGGGTACGCGGCCTCCGCGCGTGCAGGTGCCTAGGTGGCGCGCCGCCGAACCAGCCTGACCATGCGCATCGTCCTGCTGTCCGCGGGTCTGGTGCTGCTCACCGCACTCGTCGCCGGGGTGCTGGCACGACCATCCTTCAGCGGGCCAACGAACAGGCCGCGCGGCGCTCGCTCGCCGCGCTCGCCGACACCGCGCAGGCCACGGTGGCCCTGGCAGCCGACCCTGACGTGGGCCAGGCACGGGCCCGCAAGGCGCTCGCCGACGTCCAGGCTCAGATCGCGGTGGTGCGCCAGCGCGCCGGCGAGCCGCCGACACTCGCCGGCGACGCCCTGCCGCGCCGGATCGTGACCGCCGAGCAGCTCGCCGCCCTGATGGCCGGGCGTGAGCTCAGCGTGCGCCAGGAGGTCGACGGCGGAGTGGTCCTGCTCGAGGGCCGCCCTACCGCAGCCGGAGGCATCGTGCTGGCCCAGCGCCGCAGCGATGCAGTGGCGGTGAGCGACAGCGCCCTGGTGGCCCTCGCCTGGTCGCTGGCCGGGGTGGTCGCCGTCGCCCTGGTCTTGGCCGTCGTGCTGGGCCGGCGGGTGGCGCGACCCCTTCGCCGGACCGCGGCTGCCGCGAACGCCCTCGCGCAGGGACGCCGTGACGTTGCCGTGCCCGAGTCGGGGCCGGCGGAGGTCGCTGAGGTCGCCGGATCGGTCAACACCCTCGCCGCTGGGCTGGCCCACTCCGAGGCGCGCCAGCGCGAGTTCCTGCTGTCCGTCTCGCACGACCTGCGCACCCCGTTGACGACGATCCACGGGTACGCCGAGTCCCTCGAGCAGGGCGTGATCCCTCCCGAGCGGGTCGCCGACGTCGGGCGGGTGCTCGGCTCGGAGTCGGCGCGGCTGGAGCGCCTCGTGGGCGACCTGCTCGACCTGGCCCGGCTCGAT
>JBIOUP010000216.1:0-7661 GCA_044867305.1 Dermatophilaceae bacterium | reverse complement strand
TCGTCGACGCGCGGCGGAGGGTCCGGATAGAAGTACACGTCCGGGAAGTGGGTGCTGTCGCGCCGGGCGGGGTTGTTGGCCCATGTGTAGAACTCGGCGCGCACCTCCATGGCGTCGGCTCCCGCGGCCTCGAACGCACGGGCGAACTGGGTGCTCTCGCGAACGGTGATGCCGTCCTGGAGGTCAGGCTCCATCCCGTTGAACAGCGCGATGATCGGCCAGTCGGATCCGTTGCGTCGTTTGATCTCTCGGATGATCTGGACGAAGACTCGGGTGCGGTTCTCGGTGGACTGGGTCCCGTACTCGTCCTCGCGCTTGTTCCATGCACGGGAGAGAAAGCTGTTGAGCAGGTGGTTGCAGGCCCCGTTGAGCTCAGTGCCGTCCAGGCCGGCTCGGCGCATCCGCTCGGCGGCCTGCGCGAACAGGTCGACCACGTCGTGGATTTCGGGGACGCTCATCGACCGGGCCACCTCGAAATGCGGGCGGGGCGAGATCTCCTTCGGGATCGACGAGGCTGCCACGCCGGGTGGAGCGCTGCTGAAGAGCGGGCTCATCCCGCCCAGGTGGAACAACTGGTGGAAGGCCAGGCACTCATGCCGGTGCACCGCGTCGGCCCAGGCACGCCAGCCCGGGAGGTACTCGTCGCTGAGGACGCGGAACCCTGGTCCGGCCCACGGGTGTTGCATGGGCTGCTGCGCGGTCGAGGCCAGGGCAAGGCCGCCCTTGGCCAGCTGCTCGTAGTAGGCGATGTACGTGTCGTTCATGAACCCGCCGGTGGCGGGGTCGTCCCAGAAGAAGCCGGTGGCGTTCTTCATCATCCGGTTCTTGAGCCGGACCGAGCCCAGGTCGATGGGTTGAGCCAGGTGCTCGAACCTGACGGCGGTGGACATCTGTGTCGTTCTCCTTCGGGCGTGGCCCTAACGTGGCAGCCCCTTGGCGTACCTGGTCGTCAGCAGCCGGCGGGCGTTGCCGGACCGGATGCGGTCCCGCGTCGAGTCGCTGAGCAGGGTGGCGTCGAGGCGCTCGATCGGGTCGGTGACGCCCAGGTCGAGCGGGTAGCCGGTGCCGAGCACCACCTGTCCGGGCCCCACTGCCTCCACGAGCGACTCGAGGTTCTGGGGCGTGTACACCAGCGAGTCGAACCACAGCCGCCCCAGGTACTCGCTCGGCGGTCGTAGGCAGCCACGTGCCTCTGGTCGGGCCAGCCAGCCATGGTCGGACCGGCCCATCGCGGTGGGCAGCAACCCTCCGCCGTAGGGTGCCAGGACCTTGAGCCGAGGGAACCGGTCGAGCACCCCGCTGAAGATGAGGTTGCTGAGCGCGACAGCTGTCGCGACGGGATGGCCAACCGTGTCGCCGAGCGCTGGCTGAGCTGGGCGTCCGTCGCCCGGGCACTCCGCTGGATGGATGAATACGACGGCCTCGAGTGCCTCGGCACACCGCCAGACGGGGTCGTGGGCGGGGTCGGCCAGAGGTCGGCCGTGCACCGACGTGCCCACGCTGAACCCGCGGAGCCCGAGCTCCCGCACGGCATACCGCAGCTGGGTCACTGCGAGGGGCGCATGCTGCATGGCCACGGTGCCGAGCCCGAGCAGCCGTTGCGGCGCGGCCCGGCAGTGCGAGGCAATGCGTTGGTTCGTCGCGTCGACGAATCGGGATGCGGTCTGCTCGTCGCTCGCGTACTCGTGCGCGGGCATGGGCCCGATCACCTGGATGTCGATGCCCATCTCATCGAGGTCGGCGAGGTGACGGCCGGGCTCGCTGTCGGCGTCGTCCCAGGGCCCGCGATGCATCGGCAGATGGGCGTGGACGTCCACGCAAACCCGGCCCCCGGCCGCGGTGCTCATGATCGGGACGCTAGCGACTGGCCGGCCCGAGCAGAACCAACGAAGCCTGATGCCAGGCATCGGCAGGGCTGCACGAGCGCGGCACCGTTGCCAGGCGCAGCTTGGCCACGCAGGATGCCGGTATGACCTACGAGAACATCCGCGTCGAGCGGGCCGCCTCCACAACGACGATCACGCTCGCCCGCCCCGACCGGCGCAACACCCTCTCAAGCGACACGATGAGCGAACTCACGGCCGCGCTGACGGACGTGGGGCGCACTGACACCCTTGCCGTGGTGCTGGCCGCCGAGGGGCCGGTCTTCAGCGCCGGCCACAACTTCGGGGACCTCGCCGGCGCAGACCTGCAGACCGCGAGAACGCTCTTTCGCCAGTGCACCCGCATGATGGACACCATCCAGACGATCCCGCAGCCGGTGGTCGCCCGGGTGCACACGCTGGCCACCGCGGGGGGATGCCAGCTCGTCGCCAGCTGCGACCTGGCGGTCGCGGCCGCCTCTGCCGCGTTCGCCATTCCGGGGGGCAAAGGCGGGCTGTTCTGCCACACACCGCTCGTCGCGGTGGCCCGCAACGTCGGGCGAAAGCGGGCCCTCGAGCTCGCCCTCTCGGGCGACACCATCGATGCCACGACCGCTGCGGACTGGGGACTCATCAACCGGGTGGTCCCAGACGAGCATCTCGACGAGGCGGTCGCCGAGTTGGTCGCCCGGGTGACGCGTGGAAGCGCATCGGGGCGCGGGGTCGGCAAGCAGACCTTCTACGCCCAGGTCGACCTGGAGCAGCGCCAGGCCTACGATCTCGCGGTCGAGGTGATGGCTGCGGCGGCCCTCACCCATGACGCCCAGGAAGGTATTGCGGCCTTCTTGGGGAAGCGCCGCCCGGTCTTCGTCGGCCGTCCGTGAGTAGGCGCCGCCCGTGAGTAGGCGCGACGCGCGTGAGTAGGCGCGGTGCCCGTGGGCAGGTGGCGCCAACCGTGCGCAGATGGAGCGGCACGCGTGAGTAGGTGTGCCGCCCGTGAGCAGATGGCGCGGCACGCGATGCGCATTTCGGTCGCTATTCGACCGGGTTTGCCGCTCATAGCACGCAATCTCGTGCCATAAGCGCCCTCGCCTGGCTATAGGCGTCCGAAATGTCGTGCAAGGCACCCCCCGGGTGGGGCGGGTAGGCCGGCTGAGAGGGTGGTGTCTGCTCGGACGGAAGTCAGCTGCGGCGGGCCTTGGCGCGATGGATCGCGGCGTTGATTCGACGGCGCAGCGCGGCCAGGTCGTCGAGGTCGCGCCAGGTCACCCGAACGACCTCGTAGCCCAGCTCCCGAAGCCAGTCCTCACGCTGCTTCTCGGCGATCAGCTCCTCATGGCCAGGGCGCAACCCGTTGGCGCCGTACTTCACGAGCCCGTCGAACTCCACGACTACGGGATACTCGTCGAGCAGGAAGTCCACGTATGCCGTGCGTCCTGCCCCAGTGATGCGGGCTTGCGGCGTGACCGGACAGTCCATCAAGTGCAGGGCATGACGCAGCCTGGTTTCGCCGGGCGACTGGGCTCTTCCGTCGGCCAACGTGAGGAACGACTGGATCAGGGCAGTTCCCGGGTTTCCGCGCACCGCCTCGAGTGCGTCCGACAGGTCGGCTCGGGTGAGCAATCTCCGGTTGAGAGCAGCGTCGGCGGCAATGAGCCCGGCCATCGGCCCGCAGACGATGCCGGTCTGCACGACGGCCAGGTGCGCAGGGATCCGGCCAGCTGCGGTCAGCGGCATGGCTGCTTGCGGATGAACGGCAAGCCCAGGCCGGCGCCTGGGGTACCCGGCCCCGACAAGAGTGAGATGAACGGTCTGCAGGTCGGCATGGAATACCGGCAGCCCCAGCCGAACCAGCTCACTGTGGTGACTGGCCACCGCCCGGCCGCGGTGGCGCCGTTCCGCCGCTGCCGTGCGTAGCCGGTGCCGCTTCTCATCGGTGTCTGGCGCGCCGACGGCATACCAGCCTTGGTCGATGTGCGTGATAACCCCGCCCCGCACGAGTCTGGTCAACTCGATTCGTCCAAACCCAGCGCTCTTCGCCTGCGCGGCGCTGAACAGCTCGTCCCCGTCGGCAAGCACCCGCAACTCCTCCACGCCGCCAATCGTGGCCCCACAGTGCCCATCCGGGGTCGCTCGTGAAGCAGCTGTGGATAAGTCGGCCGCCGTCTTCGTCGGCTGCCCTGGGTCTGGCCGAGCGCAATTCGGTCGCTTGTCGACCGTGATCGGCGCTCATAGCACTGAATTCGGTGCTATGAGCGCCTGCACGGGTCGATAGGCATCCGATACGCCCGTTTGACTTGGGCGTGGACCGCGGGGGACGACCGTCAGGAGCTGGCCGGCGGGGGCGGCGGCACCGAGCTCGTGCCCGGCGTGGTCGCGCCCTTGGCGTCCTGGGCATCCTGGACGAGGCGCCACATGAGCTTCCCTGACGCGCTGTGGGGCAGCTCGTCGACGAACTCGACCTGGCGGGGGTACTTGAACGCCGCCATATGGTCCTTGGCCCAGGCCACCACCTCGTCCGGCGTCACGGTATGCCGGTGCGCCGGCTTGGGCACGATCACCGCCTTGACCGTTTCGCCCCGGTAGGGATCGTGGGCCGAGATGACGCACACCTCCTGCACGGCCGGGTGGCCGTACATGAGCGCCTCGACCTCGGCGGGCCAGACCTTGAATCCGCTCGCGTTGATCATCCTCTTGAGCCGGTCGGTCATCGTGAAGTAGCCGTCGGTGTCGACCGAGCCGAGATCGCCGGTGCGGAAGAACCGCTTGCCGTCCAGCTCGACGAACGCCTCCGCGGTCGCCTCGGGTCGCTGCCAGTACTCGCTGAACACCTGCGGCCCGTTCAGCACGAACTCGCCGATCTCGCCGACCGCCGCCTCAGTCAGGGTGTCGGGGTTGAGCACGCGAGCGTCCATGCCCATGAAGGGGATGCCCAGCTCACCGCGCCGTGCGCCGCCACGTGGGTTCTGGATGGCGGCTGCCGCCGACTCGGTCAGGCCGTACCCCTCGAGGTACTCCAGGTCGAACCGCTCCCGCAGTCTCGTCGCGATGGCCGCCGGCATCGCCACCCCGCCGCCGCCGATGTAGCGCAGGCTGGACAGGTCGTAGTCCTCGAGGTCGGGTGCCGACAGCAGGTCGATGACCATGGTCGGGATGTTCGGCCAGTGCGTGACCTGCTCGCTCTGGATGACCCGCGCGGCGACCTGCCGGTCCCACCTCGGCAGCAGCACGATCTTGGCGGCTGCCTGCACGCAGGCGAGCATCCCCATGACCATTCCGGTGGTGTGGAACATCGGCACGACGAGCAACGCGGCGTCGCCGTGGTGCATGTCCGTCCAGTACTCGGCGCAGATCGCCTGATGCACCACCGACCGGTGCTTGATCATGCAGCCCTTCGCGACCCCCGTTGTGCCGCTGGTGTAACCGATGGCCACCACATCCTCGCCCCGGCTGACCACCGGGCCAGCGGGCACGGCATGCAAGGCGGCCAGGTCGCGCCACTCGTGCAGCTCGCCCCTGGTCAGCACCGGCCGCTCGCGACGCACCAGCAGCCAGTCACGCCAGGCATCGGGCCAGTCCGACGCCGCTGCGGCGACGTCGTCCGGCATACCCTCGAGGGGGTCGAAGACGACGACATGCGCCAACCCCTCTGTGGTGAGGTCGGCCCCTTCGGCGAGGTCCGCGGCGAGGTCCGCCGATGCGAAGCCCACTCGAGCGCCCGCGTCCTGGATGTAGTGGGCGACCTCCGTGGCGTGGTACATCGGGTTGGCCGGCACGACGATCGCGTCGGCGCGCGCGATGGCGTGGTAGGCGATGACGAACTGCGGAGCGTTCTGCATGTAGAGCAGCACCCGGTCGCCGCGGGTCACGCCGAGGGACTGCAGCGCGCCGGCCATCGCCTCGGCCTCGGCGCGCAGCCGGGCCCACGTCCAGGTCCGCCCCAGGAAGTGCATCGCCACCTCGTCGGGGTATGCCGTCGCGTTGGCCTCGAGCGCGCCCCACACCGAGCGGTCCGGAACGTCGACATCGCGCGGCACGTCAGGCGGGTAGAAGCCATCATGGGGGCCGGGCGGGGGGGTGGCCGCGGGGAACACGTCCACGAGTGGCCCTAGACCTGGGCCGCGACTGGCCGGCGCGTGGAAATGCCGTGCTTGCGCAGCTCGAGCTTGGCGATCTGCCGACGGTGCACCTCGTCGGGCCCGTCGGCGATGCGCAGCGAGCGCTGGTCGGCGTACGAGAACGCGAGCGGGTAGTCGGGCGTGACGCCGCCGCCGCCGTGCGCCTGGATCGCCCAGTCGACGACCTTGCAGGCCACGTTCGGCGCCACCACCTTGATCATGGCGATCTCGGCCTGCGCGGCCTTGTTGCCCACGGTGTCCATCATCCAGGCGGCCTTGAGGGTCAGCAGCCGGGCCTGATCGATGAGCATGCGGGACTCGGCGATCCGCTCGTGCCAGAGGCTCTCCTCGACGATGCGGTGCCCGAACGCGGTCCGGGCGGCCAGGCGCGTGCACATGAGCTCGAGGGCACGTTCGGCAGCGCCGATGGACCGCATGCTGTGGTGGATGCGACCGGGGCCGAGCCGGCCTTGGGCGATCTCGAAGCCGCGGCCCTCGCCGAGCAGGATGTTGGACGCCGGGACACGGACGTTGCTGAGGTCGACCTCCATGTGCCCACCGGGGGAGTGGTCGAACCCGAAGACCGGCAGATACCGCACGAGGGTGGCGCCCGGCGCGTCGGCGGGGACGAGGATCATGGACTGCTGATGGTGGCGGTCGGCGGTGGGGTCGGTCTTGCCCATGACGACGTAGACCTTGCAGCGGCTGGTGCCGGCGCCGCTGGACCACCACTTGCGCCCGTTGATGACGTACTCGTCGCCGTCGCGGCGGATGTCGCACTCGATGTTCGTCGCGTCCGACGAGGCGACCCCGGGCTCAGTCATGAGGAAGGCCGAGCGGATCTCCCCGCGCAGCAACGGTTCGAGCCACCTGTCCTTGTGTTCTTCGGTGCCGTACCGCTCGATCGTCTCCATGTTGCCCGTGTCGGGCGCCGAGCAGTTGAACACCTCGCTGGCCCAGAAGGTGCGGCCCATGATCTCCGCGAGCGGAGCGTACTCGTAGTTGGTGAGGCCCTCGGGAGCCCGCTCGGACGCGGGAAGGAACAGGTTCCACAGCCCCTGCTGCCGAGCCAGACCTTTGAGCCGCTCGATCGTCTCGAGGTAGGTCCAGCCCTGCTCGCTGTCGAAGGACTGCGCCGCCGCCTCGGCAGCCACCTGTCCCTCGTTGGGGTAGATGTGCTCGTCCATGAAGGCCACCAGCTTGTGACGCAGCTCGGCCGTCCTCGGGGGCAGTTCGAACGGGTTCATGGGTTCCTCCGCCAGTGTGGGTTGTCGGTGCAGGTGGACTAGCCGCGGGGGAGCGCTGGCCAGGCGCCAGCCGATCTCGGCCACCGGAGCGGCCAGTCGCCCGGTCTCCACGGCGACCGGGCTGGCCGCGGTCCCGTCCAGAACGCGTTTGGCGATGCCTTGCAGGATCGCGGCGAGCCGGAAGAAGTTGCACGCCAGGTAGAACGGCCAGTCGGCCTGCACCTGCTCGAGGTCGTCGCGCCCGGTGTGCTCGCAGTAGCGCCGCAGGTATGCCGTCTCCTCCGGGATGCCCAACGCGGCCAGGTCCTGCCCGGCGAAGCCCCGGACAACACCCGCCGGGGTATGCCAGGCGGCGCAGTGGTAGGCAAGGTCACTGAGCGGGCTGCCGAGGGTGGACAGCTCCCAGTCCAGGATCGCGATGATGCGCGGCTCGG
>JBIOUP010000215.1:0-3621 GCA_044867305.1 Dermatophilaceae bacterium | reverse complement strand
TGTGCGCGGCGTCGATCTCGACGACCATCGCGGCCGACGCGGCGAGGTCGAGGGTGCGGACCGGGTCGGAGTCCAGCGCCTCCACGTCGTCGGGTGTTGGAACAGCTGCCTGGCGCGAGACGCACGCGGTGCCGATGGCGACGGTGTGCGACACGAGCCGGATGCCGTACGCCTGCTCGAGCAGGCGCGCGCTCACCTCGCCGAGAGCAACCCGTGCGGCGGTCTCGCGCGCCGAGGCGCGCTCCAGGACGGGTCTGGCGTCCTCAAAGCCGTACTTCTGCATCCCGACCAGGTCGGCATGGCCTGGCCGGGGCCGAGTGAGCGGGCGGTTTCGGGCGATCTCACGCTCGGCGTTTACGTCGTCGGCCGCGGCATAGTCCTGCGAATCGACGGGATCGGGGCTCATGACCGTCTCCCACTTGGGCCATTCGGTGTTGCCGATCCGGATGGCCACCGGCGAGCCCATGGTCAGGCCGTGCCGCAGCCCGCCGAGGAACTCCACCTGGTCCTGCTCGAAGCGCATCCGGGCGCCGCGCCCGTAGCCGAGCCGGCGTCTGGCCAAGGCGGCGGCGACGTCGTCGGTGGTGACGGCGACTCCCGCCGGCAGGCCCTCCAGGACGGCCACGAGGGCGGGACCGTGCGACTCCCCGGCCGTCAGCCAACGCAGCATGACTGGGATCCTCGCATGCCGCCACGGACGCGCCGGTAGTGCTCTCGTCAGCCGCGGCCGCAAACCCCAGCAGCCACACGAGTAACAGCGCCATTTCCAGATCAACCACCGGGTTCGATGGGTGATCTGGAATGAGGTGCTCAGAATTACATGGTCAGCATCCGGTGCTCACGGTAGGCCGGAGCCGGGCGCGAACATCGCCACCGCCAACGCACCCAACAGAATGTACGGTCCGAACGCGATCGGGCTGCTGAGCGTCAGCCGACGGGTCAACAGCCCCAGCGCAGAGGCCAGCCCGCCGAGCAGGAACGCCGCCACGAACGCCAGCCAGGGCCAGCCCGGCTGGACATAGCCGAGGGTGAGCCCGACCAGAGCGCCGAGCGTGGCGTCACCCCACCCCAGCGCGCCTCGCGACGCCAGCACGAGCACCAGGTAGCCGACCCAGGACAGGAGCCCCGCCACCACCGCCCACCCGAGGGCACCCCAGTCGCCCGTGCTGGCCGAGGCGACGACCTGCAGGCCGAGCACGGCGCCAATCGCGGGGAGGGTCAGCCCCTCTGGCAGCCGGTGCACGTCCAGGTCGATGCGGGTGAGGGCAACGCCGACCACCCCGAGGAGCAGCAGCGGGGTCAGCCCGGGCCGCGCCCCGAACCGCAGGCCGAGCAGTAGCCATACGATCGGCACCCCGAGCACCACGAGCCACCCTCTGCGGGGCACCGGGCGCTCGGTTTCCTCGTCGAGCCGGTATGCCGCGCCAGCCAGCGCGCGGTGCAGCAGGATGCCGACGACGAGCCCGGCGAGCGTGATGGCGGCCAGGGGTAGGGCGCCCGTCACCCCCGATCGCGCGCCGCGAGGGCCCCCTCGAGCGCGGCGCGCATGGCCTCGGTCGGGGCCTCGTGCCCGGTCATCAGCTTGACCTGACCACGCGCCTGGTGCAGGAGCATGTCGGTGCCCTGGGCCGTCGCGTAGCCGCGCTCACGGGCCACCTCCGGCAGCGCGGTCGGCTCGCCGTAGACGCAGTCGAGCACGACCGCCCCGGCAGGTGCCGCGGGCAGAGTCCCGAGCAGGCCGGCATACGCGGCGCCGGGCACGGTGCCGACGATGACTTTCGCGCCTGCGGGCCAGGCACCCATGGGGATTCCCTCGGCCTGCATGCCCAGCGACCGCGCAAAGGCGGCGGTCTGGGCGCGCACCTCGTCGCGCACCATGAAGCTGACCTTGCGCGTGCTCATCTCGGCGAGGGCTTCCAGTGCGGAGCGGGCGGTGGCACCCGCGCCCACGAGGAGGGCCTCGTCGACGTCGCCCACGCCGATCTGGCGCAGCGACTCGATGATCCCGTAGACGTCGGTGTTGTAGCCGCGCCAGCCGCGCTCGTCGCGCACGATCGTGTTGATCGCCCCGACCCGTTTCGCGAGATCCGAGACGGTGTGCACGACCTGGAAGGCGACCTCCTTGAGCGGCATGGTGAGCGACAGACCGCGGTAGCCGGGGTCCAGCGCTGCCGTATGGGCGAGAAAGCCGGCCTCGTCGACCTCAGCCAGGTCGTATGTCCAGTCGGTGAGGCCAAGGGCGGCGTACGCGGCGCTGTGCAGGACCGGGGAGAGCGAGTGGGCGATCGGACTGCCGCGCACCCCAGCACGAGGCTCGTCGGGACTCACCATGTACTCATCATGGACGTCCCCATGGACTCAGCACTGGCCGGGGTTGGCTTTGCACCAGGCTTGGAACTCGGCGACGTTGGCAGCGTGCTCGTCGGCCGTGGTGGCGAACTTCGTCTCGCCGGTGGCCGGGTTGACCGCGACGAAGTAGAGCCATGGACCGCTCGCCGGAGCGACTGCCGACTGGATCGCGGCAGCGCCGGGGTTGTCGATCGGGCCCGGAGGCAGCCCGTCGACGACGTAGGTGTTCCATGGGCTGGGCGTGGCCCGCTGTGCATCGGTCGTGGTGATGCTTCGCGTCCGCGTGACGTAGCTGACGGTCGAGTCCAGCTGCAGCCGGATGTTGGATGCCAGCCGGTTCTCGATGACGCGGGCGATCTTCGGGCCGTCCTCGGGTCGGCGACCCTCGGCCTCGACGATGCTGGCCATCGTCAACACCCGGTGGGCCGCCTCCCCCGTGACACCGAGGCGGGCCAGCTGGGACACCGACTTACCGACCATCACGCGAAGCTGCTCGGCCGCGGAGTTCTTCGACGAGAACTCGTAGCTGGCCGGGAAGAGGTAACCCTCGATGTTGCCCTTGGCCGCCGTCGGCAGGCCGAGCGCGGCGGGATCCTTGGCCGCCGCCTCGTAGTCCGACACCGGATGCCCGGTCGCCTTGGACAGCTGGGCGTACACCTCGCCCGCCCACATGCCCTCACGCACGGTCACCCTGGCGACCTTGCGGTTGGACGGGTCGAGCAGCACCGCCAAGGCGTCGGCGCCCTTCATCTCCTTGCGCATCTCGTAGTCGCCCGGCTGGATGACCGCGGACCTCGGGTCGGCCTGGAAGGCATCGACGAACGCTCTGGCGCTCTTGACTACGCCGGCCTTCTCCAAGGTGGCACCCATCGCCCGGCCGCTGTCGCCCTCGGCGACCGTCACGGTGACCGAGCCGGTGCCCGGCCCGGGGTAGTCCCCGCTCTCTCCCAGCCCGCTCAGCATCGGCCGTAGCACCGTCATCGCGAGCACGGCCGCGCCCGCAACCAGCCCAAGGGTCACGAGAAGAACCAGCAAGCGGCGGGCGGCGCGGGCGGGACGGCGTCGCTTTGCAGGCTCGCCGCCGGGACCGGGCGCCTCCTCGGCGAGGTCGAACTGACCGGCCTCCCAGCGCTCGTCCGTCGTCATCGCCCTCGTCCCTTCGTCCGGGGCTTGCGCCCGCTGGCGGCGACCAGGGCTCCCGGCTGCCGGCCCGTGGCCCGCTCGGCGTCGAGTGCCGACTGCAGGATCAGGACGGCGGCCGCCTGGTCCACC
>JBIOUP010000214.1:0-17949 GCA_044867305.1 Dermatophilaceae bacterium | reverse complement strand
GTCACCACCGAGCGCTCGGCCAGCTCGGCCAAGGTCTCTGTCGTGATGGCGCTGGCAACCTCCCCCGCAGCGTGCCCGCCCATCCCGTCGGCAACGGCATACACCCCTCCGCGCGCGAGCATGGTGTCCTCGTTGTGCTCACGCACTCTGCCGACGTCGGTCGCCAGGCCCGCTCGCAGGGTCTGCTCGCCTGCGGCCATGTGCGTGCCCTCCTTGCGCCGGACTGCGACAAGCAGGGTATGCCGTTCGCTCGCAGTGGGCACGCAACGCACCTTCGTGGGGCGCCACCCTCGGGGACGATTCACCCGCTTTAGCGACCCCCCCGGATCCGCAGCCCAGAGGAACGTACGGGCCGGACCTCTCAGTGGTCGCCGCCACTTCGCGCCGCCCACCACTGCCGCAGCCGTGCCTCGGCAGCAGGCTTGCCGATCGGACCGTCGTCCAGTCGCACCGAGAGCAGGTAACGGTAGGCCTCACCCAGCAGCGGTCCGGGCTTGATGCCCAGGACTTCGGCGATCTCGTTCCCGTTGAGCTCCGGACGAACCGCCGCCAGCTGTTCTTGGGCCGCAAGCCGGGCGATCCGGTGCTCGAGGTCGTCGTAGGCCCGGGCGAGCGCCGTGGCCTTCCGAGCGTTCCGCGTCGTGCAGTCCGACCGGGTGAGCAGATGCAGTCGGGACAGGAGCGGACCGGCGTCCACGACATACCGGCGCACCGCCGAGTCGGTCCACTGTCCTTGGCCGTATCCATGGAAGCGCAGGTGCAGCTCGACCAGCCGGGCGACAGCCGTCACGGTCTCCTTGTCGTAGCGCATGGCCTTGAGCCGCTTGGCCACCAACCGACCCCCAACGGTCTCGTGATGGTGGAACGACACGCCACCGTCCGGCTCGAACCGCCGGGTGGCCGGTTTGCCCACATCGTGCAGCAACGCAGCCAGCCGCAGCACGAGGTCGGGCCGCTCGAAGCCGCCGGGCGCTTCCAGGGCGATGGCCTGTTCGAGCACCATGAGCGAGTGCTCGTAGACGTCCTTGTGCCGGTGGTGCTCGTCGACCTCCAGCCGCAGCGCCGACAGTTCGGGCAGGAAGACGTCCGCGAGCCCCGACTCCACGACCAGGCGCAGACCCTCCCGCGGCGCGTCGGCCAGCACGAGCTTGGTGAACTCCTCGCGCACGCGTTCGGCCGACACCATCGCGAGCGTTGGCGCCTGGGCCGCCATGGCGGCAGATACCTTCGGTTCGACCGCGAAACCCAGCTGCGCCGCGAACCGCGCGGCACGCATCATGCGCAGGGGGTCGTCGGCGAAGGACTCCTCGGGCGTCGCGGGCGTTCGCAGCACTCGGGCGGCCAGGTCGCGCAGTCCCCCGAACTCGTCGACGAACTCCAGGGACGGCAGCCGCATCGCCATAGCGTTGACGGTGAAGTCCCGCCGACCGAGGTCACCGACGAGCGACGAGCCGAAGGCGACCTCGGGCTTGCGCGAGCGGCGGTCGTAGCGGTCGCTGCGGTAGGTCGTCACCTCGATGACGACCGGCCCCTTCTGCAGCCCGATCGTGCCGAACTCCCGCCCGATGTCCCAGTGCGCGTCCGCCCAACCACGGACCACCTCGAGGATGCCGTCCGGTCGAGCGTCGGTCGCCAGGTCCAGATCGGGTGCCACCCGCCCCAGGAAAGCGTCACGGACCGGCCCACCGACCAGCGCCACCTCGTATCCGGCAGCCGTGAACCGGTCCCCCAGCTCGTGCAACAGGGGCAGCGAAGGCGCCAGGGACGCCACAGCGGCACGCAACAGGCGAGGGGGTGCGCCGGCCGGTACAGCCGGTGCGGAACGCTCGGGCACGGCAGCCAAGCCTAACCATCGCGTGCCCCCCGCCCGACGTGCCGTTCCGAGACCCGACCGCCGGCCGCGAGCCCCAGCGGTCGCGCCCGGCGTTCACGGGGGCACGCCGAGCGCTGGTTAGAGTGGCAGGGTGACCAACACGGTCCCCGTTCCCACCAGCCCCGGGCAGCGCTTGCCCTGGGTTGAGGAGCGGTCGGCCGGAGGGGTCATCATCGACATCCACCAGGGCGCCGCACGCACCGCCGTCATTGCCCGGCGCAACCGGGCTGGCCGGGTCGAGTGGTGCCTGCCCAAAGGGCACATCGAGCCGGGCGAGACGCTGCAGCAGACGGCGGCCCGGGAGGTCGCCGAAGAGACCGGGATCGTGGGGCGGGTGCTGACCGAGCTCGGCATCATCGACTACTGGTTCGCGGCCGGGGACAAGCGGATCCACAAGTTCGTCCACCACTTCCTGCTCGAAGCCACTGGCGGTGAGCTCACCGTCGACAACGACCCCGACCAGGAGGCCATCGACGTGGCCTGGTTCCCGCTGGACGAGGTCCATCAGCACCTCACCTTTCCCAACGAGCGACGCATCGCCAAGGCGGCTTGGCAACGCCTGGCGGGCACAGGGTGACCCGAGGGCAGGACGCCGGATCGCTCGCGGTATGCCGGGTGCGCAGGACCCTGCGCGCGTATGCCCTGGCCGTGGCCATCGGTCTGGCCCTGCTCCTCGTCGCAGCCTGTGTCCCCTCGACGTCGAACGCCCCTGAGGCGGCCTCGACGAACGCCATCGGCTCGGCCCAGCAGCCGGCCGGCGCGGCCAGCACCCCGCCGACCCAGGGCACGTCGGTCCTGCGCGTGGACGCGGTGACCCCGGCTGTCGTCGGGCCGGACCAGACGGCAACGATCAGCGGGCAGATCATCGCGCCCGCGGGAGCGGTGATCGTCAACCCGACCGTGCGGGCGGTCAAGTCCCGCCAGTCCCTGATGACGCGCGGCGATGTCGACACCTGGGCCAGCGCGACCACCAACCCGAGCGGGACCGAGGTGGCCAAGGTCGTTGTCCCCGGCAGCTTCGGGCCGGGACAGTCCGGCGGCTTCAGCCTCGTGCTGCCTGCCTCCGCGCTGGCGCTGAGCCGCTCCTACGGCGCCGTGCCCATCGCCGTGCAGGTCCTGGGGTCGGACGGCTCGGTGCTGGGCACCGTGCGGACGTTCGTCGGGTGGAACCGCATCGTCGACTACACGCCGATCTCGCTGGCCTGGGTGCTGCCCATCACTCTTGATCCCGACCCGGCCCTCAGCTCGGCGTCAGCGCTCACGCGCGCGCAGGCCTGGCAGACGGAGGTGGGGCCCGACAGCCGGCTGGCCCGCCTGGTCCGCGCCACATCTACCGCGAAGGTGGCTTGGGCGATCGACCCGGCGGTCCTGGGACGCGATGAGCGGACCCCCGAGCAGGTCGCTGCCGATCCGGTCACCGCCGTGATCGCCCCGTTCGAGGACCAGCTGAGGCAGGCGGCGAGCCGGCATACCGTGCTCGCCCTGCCCTACGCCGACCCGGACCTCGCCGCCGCGTCGGACGGCCCGCTCATGCAGGACCTGATCGCCCGCGCGGCCGCCCTCGGCACGGCGCTCGGCGCCCCCGTCCGCACCGGCGTGGCCTGGCCTGCCGACGGCGCTCTGCCGCCGGGGCGCGAGTCGGCCTTGCGCGCGGCATACGGACCCGGCCTCACCGCGATCCTGACCTCGACCCAGCTGACCGAGTCCGGTCGTTCGCTCACGCCCACCGCACCCGCGGTCGGCGTGCTCAAGACTCCGGTGGTCCGCTGGGACGACCGGCTCAGCGCGCTCGCCGGACGCACGACCGCAGCAAGCTCCGGCGCGCTCGTGACCCAGGAGTTCGTCGCGCAGGTCGCCATGCTGCTCGGTGAGCGTCCGGGCATCGCCCGCACCTTCCTCGTCACCGCCCCGAGAGGGCTCGACCCCAACCCCGATTCGCTTGCCCGGCTGCTGGCCACCAGCGAGAGCCTGCCCTGGGTGAGCACCATCGACGTCATGCAAGCCGTCTCCGAGGCGGCCAAGGCCGGTAAGCCCACCGTGGACGAGCTGAGCCCGGTGGCGTCGGAGGAGCCGCCGGTGCTGACCCCGACGATGCTGGACTCCCTCGAGCAGGAGAAGGCGCTCATCGGCACGATGAGCCACACGCTCGTCGACAGTGCGGGCTTCTCGGTGCAGTGGCAAGACACGGTCGATCAGCTCACGTCCGTGCGGTGGCGCAAGAACCCGGCCGGGCACGCAGAGCTGCTCGGGCAGGTCTTCTCGGCCACCGCAGCGGTGAGCCAGGGCCTGTCGATCACCGAGCAGACGACCAACTTCCTGGCCGACGAGGGCCTGCTGCGGGTGACCATCGTCAACGATCTCGATGGCGCTGTCGACGGCATCCTGCTCAACCTCGTGCCCGCCAACCCGAGAGTTCGCGTCGTGGCGCCGGCCGAGCCGGTGCGGATCGAGCCGCACAGCAAGGCGACCGTGTCCGTGCGGGTGGAGGCAGTCGCTGCCGGGATGGTCCCGATCAACGCGGCGCTCACCACGTCGGATGGGGTCGCCATCGGTCAGCCGGCGACGCTCACTGTGCGGGCCGCCCCGCCGGGGGCATGGGTGTACGTCGTCGCCGGGTCCATCCTCGGGCTGATCCTCGTTGTCGGTCTGGTGCGCGGGCTGCGGCGGCCCACCGCCACCCCAACGCACCTGCAGGAGCTCGACTTGGTCAACCCGGTTGCCGAACCGATTCTCGAGGACCCGGTGCGCACGGGGTCGCCTCGGGTGCAGCCGCCAGACCGGGTGCCCTGAACCAGCGAGCTGGGTCGGTCCCCCCGGCGTGAGCGGGAGCGGGGCCCAGCGCGCCGCTGCCGGCAGTCGGCGGAGGCGCCCGTAGGATGGACGTCCGTCAGCCGCGCGAGTGCGCGGGCCTGCTGTGGAGGTGTTGCGTGCAGGGTGTCGGTCCGGGGTCGCTCCTCGGCGGGCGGTATGCCGTGCGTGACCGCGTGTCGAAGCACCCGCACTGGGAGCGCTGGAGCGCCTCGGACACCGCCCTGGACCGTGAGGTGGTTCTCCTGTGCTTCGCGCGTGACGCTGCGGAGGCCGATGCCGCCTTGGATGCCGCGCGCCGCGCTGCCGGCGTCGAGGAGTTTCGCCTCACGCGCGTGCTCGACGTCGGACAAGAGCCCGGACTGGTGTTCGTCGTTGAGGAGCCCATGCCAGGCGCCGCATCGTTCACCGCGCTGCTGGCCGACGGCGGACTGCCCGCCGAGGAGGTCCGCCGGATCGTCGGCGAAGCCGCGGGCGCCCTTGCGGCCGCTGCCGCGCGCGGGCTGCATCATGGGGTCCTCACTCCGCGTGACGTTCTGCTCCTGCCCGACGGCACCGTCAAGGTCAGGGGCCTGGCGACGCAGGCTGCCCTGCTGGGCGAGGACGACCGCCCGGCGCCTGAGGCATCCCGGGCCGACGCGGTGGCCCTCGCCGGCTTGCTGTATGCCGGGATGACCGCTCGGTGGCCGCTGCCAGGCCCGGATTCCGGCCTGGAGGCCGCGCCTCGCCTGGTGGCCGGGGTCGCCGCACCGTCGGAGATCGCCGCCGGGGTGCCCTACGACATCGACCTGTTGGTGTCCGCTGCCCTTTCGGGTGAGGGCGGGCCGCGCACGCCCACCGAGGTTGCCGACCAGCTCTTCCCGGAGCGGCCCGCAACGGCGCGGGGGCGCTTGGCGTCCAGTTCGGTCGCTGCCGCCCGCACGGCCGTGGCTCGGACGAACCCGCTTCCCCGTGACCCGGCCACAGGTGGGGTCGCGCTGGACCGGCCCCCGAGCCGTTCTGGACCGCCTCGGCGGGCCGGGCGAGCCCCGTTTGGGACCCCCACCGCCCCCGCTGGCGCCGACCGGTCCAGCAGTTCAGGTGCTGCCACGGGCGCCGACCAGGGGGCAGCTACCAACGGCGCGCCGTCGAGCGGCGACGTCCGTGCGGACGTCGGGCGCCCCCGGGTGGCGGGGGCGGTGGCCGCCGCGTCGGGCGTGGCTGCCGTCGCCGCGAGCGCCACCGGCTCAGCGGCCAGGACTGCGGGCCGGGGAGTCCGCACCGGGTTCGACTCACCCAGCTCGGGTGCATCCGTGGTCGCGCACCAAGCCAAGAAGGCGGCCCGTGCCACCGCCGACCGGGCCGCCGAACGTTCGGCGACCAAAGCCGAGCGTCACCGGTACGAGAGCATGCCTGACGACCTGTTCGAGATGCAGGAGGCGAGCCTCACCGACGTCCTGCAGGAGACCGACGAGCAGCTCGAGCCGGCCGTTCCGGTCCGGTTGGCCCCGGAAGCCCCCACCGTGCCGAACCGGCCGGAGTCCAAGCTGGCCCTGGCAATCGTCGCCGGGTTCGTCGTGCTGGCCGCGCTCGTCGGCATCTGGGGCCTGCCGCAGATCGGCAGCCTGCCGTCGTCCTCCTCGGCATCGGCGCCGGCAGGTAAGGCCGAGGGCGACGCGCCCAGCGGGGGCACCCCGTCGGGCCCGGCCACCGACCGGCTCTCGCAGGTCGCCATCGTCGGAGCCGCCGGATTCGAGCCGACCAACGGCGGACAGGTCGCCAGCGCGTCTGCGGCAAAGGCCTACGACGGCAACCCGGAGACCGGCTGGGACTCGAAGTGGTTCACGACTGCGAAGTTCGGCGGTCTGCCGATCCAGGGCATCGGCCTCATCGTCGACCTGGGTCAGGAGACCGATGTCCGCCGGGTGACGCTGAACTTGCCGGCTGCTCAGGACGGCACGGTCTACGTCACGAAGCAGGCGTCCCTCGACGGGGCCAAGGCGCTGGGGACCTTCACGAACCAGAAGGGGGCGTTCGTCGTCGACAGCGCGAACGGTGCCCCGGTGACCGGGCAGCTGGTCATCGTCTATGTCACCAAGCTCGGCCCCGACGGCGAGGGCAAGTTCCGAGCCCAGGTTTCCGAGATCCAGGTGAGCAAGTGAGCCCGACCGCCGTGGGCCTGGACGGCCGCACCGACCAGGAGCTCGTCACCGCACACCGCGCCGGCGACCCAGATGCTTTTGGTGAGCTGTTCCGCCGGCACAAGGACCGCATGTGGGCTGTCGCCGTGCGGGTTTGCGGCGACCGGGAGCTCGCAGCGGACTGCGTCCAGGACGCCTTCCTCGCGGCATACCGTCGGGCTGACACATTCCGCGGAGACGCGGCGGTGACCACCTGGCTGCACCGCATCGTCGTCAATGCCTGCCTCGACCGGCTGCGCCGCAGCAAGCCGACCGCCAGCCTGACCGAGCACGAGCCGGCTGACCCCCGCGACGATCACGCCGCCACCGAGGCGCGCCTTGACGTGCAGCGGGCGCTGGAGCGGCTGCCAGAAGGACAACGGCTGGCGCTCGTGCTCGTCGACCTGCAGGGCCTGCCGGTCGCCCAGGCGGCGGAGATCTTGCAGGTGGCCGAGGGCAGTGTGAAGTCTCGGTGCGCTCGCGGCCGAGCGGCCATGGCTGCGCTCCTCGGCTTGGGCTCCGGACCGTCCCAGCCAGGGCACTCGAACCCAGGGCCGTCCAACCCAGCGCCGTCCAATTCAGGGCCGTCCAACCCAGCGCCGTCCAATTCTCACCCGTCGGATTCAGAGCAGTCGCACTCTCCGCAGTCGAACTCTCCGCAGTCGAACTCACCGCAGTCGAACTCTCCGCAGTCGAACTCAGAGCAGACGCGATGATCAGCAACGGCTTCGCCATGTGCGGGAACCCAGCCGATGCACGGGCCGTCCCAGGTATAGCGGCACGCCGCCGGACGATGTCGGCGTTGCCGGGCCGGCAGCGGGCTGCTGGACGCACTCGAACGCAGGAGGATCGGCGATGACGTGGCCCTCGCGGCCGGGCGGGCCTGCCGAGGACGACGACCCCACGGGAGTCCGAGCCTTGCTGGCCGCCTTGCCCGATCCGGGTCCCATGCCCGACGACGTTGCGGCCCGGGTGCTGGCTCGGCTTGCCGACGCTTACGACGGCGATGCGGCCACCCGTGGTGGCGCTGCGGCTGGGTCAGCAGGTCAGCGCGTCGATGCTGCTGGCGTCCTCCGCACGGAGGCTGATGAAGCCGCAGCCGGCGGACCGTTGGACAGTGGGGTCAAGGACGGCCACGGGAGGGACGTCGAGGAGGACGTCGAGCTGGCCGTCGTCCTGCCCTTTGCGACGCTCGAGACGGTTACCGAACCACGCACGCCGCGGCCGGGTCGTCGACCTCCGCGTTGGCTCATGGTTACTGGCGCTGCCGCAACGGTTGGCGCGGTCCTCATCGGCGCGACCGCGGTCTATCGAGGGTTGACGACCAACTCGGGGCTGTCGGCCTCGATGCAGCAGCGGGACGCCACGTCCGGGGCGGCGGCTCCGCTGCCTGGCGCCGGGGGAAGCCAGACCATCAACGGCCACGAGGTCCACTTCCAGATGTCCGGCCGCGCCTACACCGAGGCCGCCTTGACCCGTCAGGCCCAGGAAATCCTGGAAAGCCCGACGGCTGAGGTGGTGCTGCCCGCCGCGGATGCCGCCAAGATCGGCCCCATAGCGACCCCGGACGGCCTCACCAGCTGCATCACCACCTTGGGCGAGGGTGATGCCGACGAGGTTGCCGTCGACATGGCCACGTATGCCGGCCAGTCGGCCGCGGTCATCGTCGTCGTCACGGCGGGTGCCAAGCAGGTGTTCGCGGTCTTGCCCACCTGCAGCCAGGGCGATCCGCAGATCCTCGTCGGCCCGTTGCCCATGACCTGACAGCGTCCGGCACCTCCCGGCAAACGTCGGGAACAATCGTGGCGCGGTGCGGGTTGCTCGACACGTGCCGGTATCTTGGGTAGCCAGCCCACGACCCGCACAACATGTGGGCGCCGCCTCTGTCAGCCAGCTGAATCCCAGCTGGGCTGACTGCTCAGCAGACTTGATGGGGCTCACGCGACCCATCGCAGAACCGTCGACGAGGATGTGCCCGTGACTTCGCCCAGCGAGCTTCGCAACGTCATCATCATCGGCTCCGGGCCGGCAGGCTACACCGCCGCCATCTATGCCGCTCGCGCCAATCTGCGCCCGCTGCTGTTCGAAGGATCGGTGACCGCCGGCGGAGCGCTGATGAACACCACCGAGGTCGAGAACTTCCCTGGCTTCCGTGACGGGATCATGGGTCCGGACTTGATGGAACAGATGCGGGCTCAGGCCGAGCGGTTCGGTGCCGAGATCATCACCGACGACGTCGTCTCGGTGAGCCTGCAAGACCCCATCAAGACCGTCACCGACGGGACCGGATCCAACCACTCCGCCCGCGCTGTCATCCTTGCCATGGGCTCGGCATACCGCGAGCTCGGCCTGCCGGACGAGAAGCGGCTGTCCGGTCATGGCGTCTCCTGGTGCGCCACGTGCGACGGCTTCTTCTTCCGCGACCAGGACATCGCCGTCGTCGGTGGCGGTGACTCGGCCATTGAGGAGGCGACCTTTCTCACCAAGTTCGCTCGATCCGTCACCATCGTGCATCGCCGGGACGAGCTGCGCGCCAGCAAGATTCTGGCCGACCGGGCGTTTGCCAACGACAAGGTCCGTTTCACGTGGAACGCCGAGGTCGTAGGTCTCCATGGGGACGGCAAGCTCACCGGCATTCGGCTGCGCGACCGGCTCACCGGTAACGAGAGCGACCTTCCCGTGACCGGGCTGTTCGTCGCCATCGGGCATGACCCGCGCAACGAGCTGATCAAGGGCGTCGTCGAGCTCGACGAGGGGGGTTATGTCCTCGCAGAAGGCCGCTCGACCCGGACCAACATCGACGGCGTATTCGCGTGCGGTGACCTTGTCGACCACACCTACCGGCAAGCGGTCACAGCGGCCGGCTCCGGATGCGCCGCTGCGCTTGATGCCGAGCACTTCCTTGCCGCCCTCCTGCACCCCGCCCCGGCCTGACTCGTTGTCGGTGCTGACGGCTACGTTTACACCTCTCGACCGCCGCACTTCCGGCTCACCGAGCACGGACGCCTACTGACCTGAGGAAGGACACTCATGGGGGTCATCACCGCCACCACCGATTCGACCTTCGACGCCGACGTGCTGGGCAGCCCCCAACCGGTCCTGGTCGACTTCTGGGCCGAATGGTGCGGCCCATGCCGCCAGATCGCCCCCATTCTCGAAGAGATCAACGCGGAGTACGGCGACAAGCTGAAGATCGTCAAGCTCGACACCGACCACAACCCTGCCGTCACCGCCCGCTACGGGGTCACGGGAATCCCCACGATGAACGTCTACGTCGGGGGCGAGGTTGTCCGGACGATCGTCGGCGCCAAGCCGAAGCGGCTGTTGCTGAGGGAACTCGAGGAGTACCTCGGCTGAGTCATGCGCACCGGCGCCCTCGGTCATGCCAAGGCACTGAACCGGCGACCGCCGCCGCCCTCACTCAGACCCAACGGCCTGGACCGACGACCGGAGCTGCCCTCGGCCAGGCCCAGGGCACTGAACCGCCAACCGGGCTGCTCTCAGACAGACCCGGCGCACTGAACTGCCAACCCCGCTGCCCTCGGTCAGGGCAACCGGGCTCTTCCACACTTTTCGCATAACCCGAAGGTGAGGACCCATCCGTGTTGGGACCTGATACTGGACCAGTGCGGGTGAGCGAGAAGATTGCGGCCGCCCGAACGGCATACGCCGACCGGGCCTGGCAGCGCGCGTTCGACGCGTACGCTGCGGCCGAGCAAGACCGCGACCTCGGGCTGGCCGACCTGGAGCGCTTCGCGACGTCGGCGCATCTGCTCGGCCGGTTTCCGGACTACTTCAAGATCCGTGAACGGGCTTACCATCGCCAGCTCGCTGAGCACGATGGCACGGGGGCCGCCCTGACTGCGGCGTGGATCGGGGTCCAGCGTATGACGACCGGTGACTACGGAGCCGGGACCGGCTGGCTGGGCCGGGCGTCCCGGCTGGTCGAGGAGCACGGGGCCTGCCTAGCGAGCATTCCACTGGATGTCGCCGCAGCTTACGAAGCGGAGGCATCGGGTGAGCTCGACCAGGCGCTCACGCTGATGGGCGACGCGGTGGCCCGCGCCCGACGCTTCGGCGATTCAGACTGGTTCGCTCTCGCCCTTTGCCAGCAGGGCGCGCTTCTGCTGCGCTTGGGCCGGACCGTCGAAGGGCTGGCTCGGCTCGATGAGGCGATGGTTGGGGTTTGCGCCGGAGAGACCTCGCCCATGGTCACGGGGATTGTCTACTGCGGTGTCGTCAGAGACTGCTGGAGTGTGTACGAGCTGGGCCGTGCGATGCAATGGACGGCAGCCATGTCGGTGTGGTGCGACTCCCAGCCTGAGCTGGCCAACTTCACCGCGGAATGCAAGGTGCACCGGGCCGGGCTCAAGCAGTTTCACGGGCGATGGGAGGAGGCCCTCGGGGAGTTGGCCCGTGTGTCGCATGCCGACGTGCACGTCGAGTCGGCTGCGATGGCCGCGTATGCCCAGGGCGATATCGACCGGTTGTGCGGGCGGTTCGAGTCGGCCGAAGCGGCCTTCAAGACGGCGGCCGAGCTCGGGTTGGAGCCGCAACCCGGGCTCGCGCTCCTTCGGCTGGCCCGCGGCAGCACTCAGGCGGCGGCGGCGATGGTGCGTCGTGCTCTGGCCGAGATCCACGAGCCCGGGCGGCGGGTCGAGCTTCTCGTTGCGGCGACTGAAGTCTTCCTCGCCGTCGATGACACCACTGCTGCTACCCAAGCCGCGGCGCAGCTTGCCGCCATCGAGAGCCGACAGGCCAGCCCGGTACTGACTGCCCTGGCCGGCCAGACCCAGGCATCGGTCGACGTAGCGTCCGGCCGGTCCGCGCAGGCCCTCGAAGCCCTGCGATCGGCGCTGCGAGTGTGGCGACAGGTGGATGCCCCCTATGCCGAGGCGCGGACCCGCGTGCTACTCGCCCAAGCCTGCCGGGCTCTCGGCGACACCGAGTCCGCAGATCGCGAGCTGGCCACTGCTCGCAACTTGTTCGAGCAGCTCGGCGCGGCGCCGGACCTGGCGGCCGCGCGCCGCAGGTCCTCCACGGACCGGCTGCTCACGCCGCGCGAGGTTGAGGTTCTCCGGCTGGTCGCCAGGGGAGCCAGCAACAAGGTGATCGCGCGCGAGCTCGTCCTGAGCGAGCGCACCGTCGACCGGCACGTCAGCAACATATTCGTCAAGCTGGGCGTGGCCTCGCGGGCGGCAGCGACCGCCTACGCGCTCGGGCAAGACCTGGTCTGAGTTCTCGGTACCCACGTCACCCGGACCTGCAGTTGGGTGGTTTCGCCGACGCGGGGCGTCGAGCGCCGTCCATAGCGTCGATCTCGTTCATTCAATCGAACATCGACGACAGGAATGGCTATGGACGAGCAATTCGACACCATCGTGATCGGTGCCGGGCAGGCGGGGCTGTCGGCGGGGTACTACCTGGCCAGCCGCGGTCGCCCGTTCGTGATTCTCGAGGGGGCCGATCACGTCGGCGGCTCCTGGAACAACCGCTGGGACTCGATGCGGCTGTTCACCGCGACGCCCCACGACGGCTTGCCGGGTGTGGTGTTCCCCGGGACCTACCGGTTCCCAACGCACCAGGAGATGGCGCACTATCTCGCGAGCTACGCCGAGCGGATGGCCCTTCCCATCCGAACCGGGGTCCGGGTCGACGGGCTGTTCCGCGAGGGCAGCCGCTACCGCGTGACGGCCGGCCGAACGGCATACTTGGCCGACAACGTGATCGTGGCTACGGGCGTGCACCGCCGCCCGAAGATCCCTGCCCTCGCTGCCGGACTGTCCCCTGACATCCTCCAACTGCACTCTGCCGACTACCGCAACCCCGGGCAGGTGCGTCCGGGCGACGTGCTCGTGGTGGGCGCCGGCAACTCCGGCGTCGACATCGGCATCGAACTGGCCGCAACCCACCACGTGCTCTTGGCGGGCCGGCACCCCGGTCACCTTCCATTCCGCATTGAAAGCCGCCGCGCCAGGGCGCTCTTCCCGCTTATCTGGTTCATCTGGACGCATGTGCTCACCACGGAAACCGGGCCGGGACGCAAGAGGCGGGCCAAGGTTGTCGAGGGCCACGGCGACCCACTCATCCGCACCAAGCCCGAGGATGTCGAGGCGGCGGGGATCGAGCGGACGGCTCGCATTCACGGGGTGGTCGACGGGCGCCCTCAGACCGAGGACGGCCGCGTGCTCGACGTCGCCAACGTCATCTGGGCGACCGGCTTTGTGCCTGATTTCGGCTGGATCGCCCTGCCAGGCCTGGACTCCTCCGGCCATCTACCGAACGACCGCGGACGAGTTGAGGGCCAGCCCGGGCTCTACGTTCTCGGCCAGGCATTCCAGCACAGGTTCAACTCGCACACTGTCGGTGGGGTCAGCCATGACGCCGCGTTCGTCGTGCGCGACCTCGACCTTCGGCCACGTCGGTCCCTGCCCCTGTCATCGGGGGAAGGGCTGACCAAGGCCGCGTGACGGCTGCGCCTCATGACATCGGCCAGGTCAGTCAGTCTCTGCCCCTGCCGCCGGAGGAAGCGCCGACCAAGGCCGCGTGACAGCTGCGCCTCATCTCATGACAAACCCACGCGCGGCGACGACCGTTGGCCGCCACGGCCAGCGGTCGTCCTCGGGCTTCGGGTCTTTGTCCAATGAAGTAGGAATTTCCTTCCTGTAACTTCAGATTCGGCACTATGGCTGACTAGGCACGACTGGTGCCCTGATTGACAGTGCCCACTGGGCGGCGTCGGCCGAGGGAGCGCACTGGAGAGAAGAGCCGCTCGACGGCCTGCTCCACCTCTTCCCGCCACCCCAGCGCGGTACGGACATCGAGGCGCATGCGCGGATAGGCCGGATGCTCGCGCACCGTGTAGAACCCGACCGCCGTGAAGAAGTCAACCGGCAACAGGCAATGGTCCGCCGGCCATGACGTGCTCTCCGCGGTCTCGCTCGACGCGTGCGCCGGCCTGCCGCTGCCGCCGTCACCAGCAGAAGCGTCCGGGGTTGGACTGCGGGCACCGCCGGCCTGCTCCCCGTTTTGCTTCCCTGGACCACCAGGGCCGGCGTGTGGTCGCTTCGACGCCGTGGCGAAGGCCTCCATCGCCCGGATGCCTCGTCGGGCGACATCTTTGACGGCCGCCTGCACCAGCACGCGGCCCAGTCCTTGCCCCGCGTGGGCCTCGGAAAGGCGCGCAGTCAGCAGGATGATGGCGTCCTCTGAAACAGGCGCGGTCGGGAAGGCCATGGACCTGGGGACCAAGTGCGCCGGGGCATAGGTCAGGTAGCCGACGGGCCTGCCGTCGATGAGAACAACTCGCCCCGGGGTACCCCACTCGAGCAGGACACTCGTGAGCCAACCCCGCTTGATCTCGGCTGCGTTCGACACCGGACGTACACCGTGCGCCGGGCCGCGTTCCCAGAAGGCGCACGTGGCGCATGGCTCGGGAATCATCGCCAGCCGATCCACGGTGAGGGGGAGGACCTGGCGACCCACGTGATTCTCCCTCCCTCGTAACAGCCCCTGCCAGTCGAATCGGAGCCTAGGGGAGTGGCGTCCCCAGGATTGTGAGAATCCTGGCGAGATCCTCGGAGCCCGCGAACTCGATGGTGACCTTGCCCTTGCGTCGTCCCAGGGCGACCTGCACCCGGGTGTCGAAATGGTCTGACAGCCGGGCCGCCACATCGTCTAGCTGCCGGACTGCGGCGGTCCGGCGCCGCCGAGGGCTGGGCTCGCTGACGGCCCCCACCGCGACGATCTCCTCCACGTTGCGCACCGAGAGTCCTTCGGCCACGATACGTCCGGCCAGCCGCTCCATCGCGGCTGCGTCATCGAGCGCGAGCAGGGCGCGAGCGTGGCCGGCAGTGAGGACTCCTGCGGCGACTCGACGCTGCACCAAGGCTGGCAGCCTCAGTAATCGAAGCGTGTTGCTGATCTGTGAGCGTGATCGGCCGACCCGACTGGAGAGCTGCTCCTGGGTGCAGCCGAAGTCATCGAGCAGTTGTTGGTATGCCGCAGCTTCCTCGAGCGGGTTCAGGTCGCTACGGTGCAGGTTCTCCAGCAGGGCATCGCGCAACAGCTCGTCGTCCTGGGTCTGTTTGACGATCGCGGGAACGAACTCGAGCCCCGCGGCTTGAGCCGCGCGCCAGCGTCGTTCTCCCACCACCAGCTCGTACGCAGCCTCGACGAGCGCTTCGTCGCCGAGCTGGTATGCGGTCGTGGCCGGACGGACCACGACCGGCTGCAGCAGACCGACCTGCTGCACGGAGTAGATCAGTTCGGCGAGCTCGTCGGCGTCGAAGGTGCTCCGCGGCTGCCGGGGGTTCGGGCGAATGGCCCCCACCGGGATCTCGGCGAACTGGGCGCCGGGAACAGGGCGCAGTGACGCGCCGGCGGCGTCCTGCTGTGCCACCGTCAAGCCTGGCTCGAAGTCACCATCGTGCTCGATGGAAGCGTTGGTTGCGAACGTCGCGACCTCTGGCGCTCCGGGGGCGGCCGCACCGTGAGCGCGCTCGCGGAAGAAGACGTCCACTGGACGTCCTGCTCCCGAGGGGTCCGTGGGAATGAGGGCTCCGAGGCCCCGGCCCAGAACGCGACGCCGATCATTCATCCCGCGACTCCTTCGGTGAGGGTCGAGGCGACGCCAGCGGCGAGCTGGCTGGCCGCCTCCAGGTAAGCCAGTGCGCCACTGTTGAGCGGATCGTAGGTCATCACTGTCTCCCCGAAACTGGGCGCCTCGGACACGCGTACCGAGCGTGGGATCGTCGTTCGCAGCGTCTGGCTCGGAAAGTGGGTTCGCACCTCGTCGGCGACTTGCGCCGATAGCCGTGTCCGTCCGTCGTACATCGTCAACAGAATCGTCGAGACGGCCAGCTGCGGGTTGAGATGGGTGCGGATCATGTCGATGCTCTTCAGCAGCTGTGAGAGCCCCTCCAAGGCGTAGTACTCGCATTGGATCGGTATGAAGACCTCGCGGCCCGCGACCAATGCGTTGATGGTCAACAGGCCAAGGCTCGGCGGACAGTCAATGAAGACGTAGTCGTACTCCGAGTCAGCAAGATGCGACTCCAATGCCCTCGCGAGCCGGGTCTCCCGCGCAACGAGGGGTACCAACTCGATCTCGGCGCCCGCAAGGTCAATGGTAGAAGGCGCGCAGTAAAGGTTCGGGACGGACGCCGACTCGACAACGATCCGGTCCAACGGCAGGCCCTCGACGATGACGTCGTAGACCGACCGAATCTGCGCCTTGTGCTCCACGCCCAAGGCGGTACTGGCGTTTCCTTGGGGATCCAGGTCGATGACGAGGACGCGCAGGCCCGCTTGGGCCATCGCCGCGGCGACATTGACGACGGTTGTCGTCTTGCCAACGCCCCCCTTTTGATTGGCGACGGTCAGCACCCGCGTCTGCGCAGGATGTGGGAACCGACGCCCGGCCAGCGAGATCCTCCGCTGCGCGTCAACGGCCAGGGACCGAGCCAACGGGGTGTCGTCGCCCATATCCGGCACATTCGCCGCCAGTTCGGCGCGGACCTCCTCCCTGGGGTCGATGTCAAGCCGACCAAACTCGTCGGGCTCCAAGGGGTTCAATCGCGTGGGCCCAGGCCTGGTTTCAACGCCGTCTCCGGATTCGGGAGCGGTAGCCGGTCGGGACGAGGCAGTCGATTCAGTGCGGTGGGCGGCCGTGTCCGCCATCGGATGAGGAGCACTTCCCCTCGTGGCCGTGCCTAACGACATCTCCGCTAACGACGTCTCCGCCAACGACGTGTCCGCCTCTGCCCCCGCTCTCGGTCCCGGCGCCGCAAGTGACGTTGCGAAAGCGTGATCCGAGATCGGCTTCGTTGGACCCGCGAGCAATGTTTCACGTGAAACATCCTCTGGACTCGCCGGCGATGGTTGAGGTGAAACGTCCGCGCCAGCGTCGTCGGGAAACGGCGCAGGGTTGGACTCCCTCCGGGCGAAAGGGCCGGGCGCAGGCTGGTGGCCAGGCTCGTGAGGGACCGGGCGGGCGCTCGCCAGCGAACCTGGCGAACCGGCGATCTGTTGGTGGGCCTGAGGCCAGCCCAACGCAGACGGACGAGCACCATGAGTGGGCGAACTCGCAACCGGTCTCGCGTCGAGTTGCCGATTGAGCGGCCAGCCCAGCCCTTCTGCTACCGCTGGTTCTCTGGCTGGATAGTCCTGACGAAGGCCGTCGGGGACACCAAGCGGGTCGTGTCTGGCGCCATCTCCCTCACTATTCGCGGACTCCTCTGATTGTGGACCAGTAAGGGGGTTCGCCGACCTGGTGGCGGGACCGGCACCAGCCGACCCCGAAGCGGCAAGCGAACCGGCACGCCCGCTGTCGACGCCCGCGTCCGCCGTGCCGGTGGTGGCAGCTGGGCCAACCGCCTCCGTAACGGCCTCGGAACCAGCCGACCCGGAAGGGGCCTCGGAACCGGCACGCCCCGTCTCCACGCCCGCGTCCGCCGTCGCCGTGGTGACGGCCGGCCCAACCGCTTCTCTAACGGCAGCGGAGTCCCCGGCTCCGGCGCCAGGATCGGGTCCACCCGGGCGAGCTCTAAAGGCTTCACCGGGCCCTTCAGAGACGCTCGCCTTGGCCTCGAGTCCCCCTCTGTGCAGGTGCTCAGCACCGCGGTTCGGATCGTCCGGGTGACCCTCGCGGTACAGGGGCTGAGCCATGGCCAAGATCCAATCACAGCAAGGTCAATGACCCGCGCTGTTATCCACAGGCGGCGTGCCGTGGGCTGCTCGTGGACCGCTGCTTCACCGCTTCGCTCTTGTCCCGGGCGGTAGGCCCGAGCGGTAGGCGCCGGGCGGTAGGCCCAGTTCGAGCAAGGTGGAGCAGGGTGCCCTTGGCTGAATGACCGCACCATGGCCTATTGACAACTGAACCTCGCTCATCTCCGACGCCGAGCACGCGCCATCCGTCGCCCTAGACGCCTCCGGTGTTCAACGTCAACGCTTCCCACTTGAACGGCGACGGGCGTTTCGGTGCGCCTGGGACTTGAACAGACTTCTGGGAGGCTGCACTGCCTCATCGACCTCGATTCGCACCGCAAGAGCCGGGGGGTCGACCAGACCGAGGCCATAGGACTCGACACGTAGGCGACGACCGCCAAG
>JBIOUP010000213.1:0-9443 GCA_044867305.1 Dermatophilaceae bacterium | reverse complement strand
AGGTGGGGATGGCGGTCCAGAGCGGAGACCTGCTCGTCGAGTTCGAGTAGCCCGCCGTGGCTTGTCACGGCTTCGGGATGTCACCCGGGTAGACTTGGGCGTCTGCCGGCGTGGGTGATGACCTGCGCAGTATGCCGTGCCCAGAAGGGTAACGCCGGGTTCCCTCGAAACCACTGACTCCTCATCAGACCCTGCGACAGCGAAGGACCCACACTCATGCCTGTAGACCACCGAGTCTCTGAAAACCGAGTCTCTGAAAATCGGGTTGCCGACTACCGGGTTGCCGACCTCGCTCTCGCCGAAGCTGGGCGCCATCAGATTCGCCTCGCCGAGCATGAGATGCCCGGCTTGATGGCGCTGCGCGCCGAGTACGGGCAAAGCCAGCCGTTGCGCGGAGCGCGCATCGCCGGCTCGCTGCACATGACCGTGCAGACTGCCGTGCTCATCGAGACCCTCACTGCTCTCGGTGCCGAGGTCCGTTGGGCATCGTGCAACATCTTCTCCACCCAGGACGAGGCCGCGGCGGCCGCAGTCGTCGGCCCGACCGGCACACCGGAGGCTCCCTCGGGCGCCTCCGTCTTCGCGTGGAAGGGCGAGACGCTGCCGGAGTACTGGGACTGCACCGACGCGATCCTGACCTGGCCAGCGGACGCCGACGGGCACACCGGGCCCAACATGATCCTCGATGACGGTGGCGACGCCACGATGCTCGTGCACAAGGGCTGGGCCTGGGAAGCGGCCGGCCAAGTGCCGCCGACCACTCCGGAGGACTCGGAGGAGTTCGCGGTCTTCAAGGACCTGGTGCGCCGCACGATGGCGACCGACCCGCAGAAGTGGACCCGGGTCGCTGCCGGCATCAAGGGCGTCACCGAGGAAACCACGACCGGGGTGCACCGGCTCTACCAGCTTGCCGAGGCCGGCGAGCTGCTGTTCCCGGCGATCAACGTCAACGACTCGGTGACCAAGAGCAAGTTCGACAACAAGTACGGCTGTCGCCACAGCCTGCTCGACGGGCTCAACCGGGCCACCGACGTGCTGGTCGGCGGCAAGGTGGCCGTCGTCTGCGGCTTCGGCGACGTCGGCAAGGGGTGTGCGCAGTCGCTGGCCGGGCAGGGCGCCCGGGTCGTCATCACCGAGGTCGACCCGATCTGCGCGCTGCAGGCAGCGATGGAGGGCTACCAGGTCGCTCGCCTCGAGGACGTCATCGAGACCGCCGACATCGTCATCACAGCCACCGGCTGCCTCGACGTCGTGACGGCAGAGCACATGACGCGCATGAAGGACAAGGCGATCCTCGCCAACATCGGCCACTTCGACAATGAGATCGACATGGCCGGGCTGGCCCGGGTGCCCGGGGTCGTCAAGACCCAGATCAAGCCGCAGGTGCATGAGTGGACCTTTGCGGCCTCGGGCGAGCGGACGGCGAAGTCGGTGATCGTGCTGTCCGAAGGCCGGCTGATGAACCTCGGCAACGCGACCGGTCACCCGTCGTTCGTCATGAGCAACTCGTTCAGCAACCAGACCATGGCCCAGATCGAGCTGTTCGCCAAGGCCGCCAGCTATGAGCGGCAGGTGTACACGCTGCCCAAGGTCCTGGACGAGAAGGTCGCGCGACTGCACCTGGACGCGCTGGGCGTGGGGCTCACCGAGCTGACCAAGGCGCAGGCCGACTACCTCGGCGTCGATGTCGGCGGCCCCTACAAGCCGGAGCACTATCGGTACTGACCGGCATACCGCCCATCACGGTGGACAAATCGTCCCTGGACCATGGGCAACCACCGGGTTCGACGGCGCCGCAGCGGGCGACGGCCCGGTGTGACGACAATCCAACGGGTGGCGGCTAGTGCCGCGACCGCACACCCGCCATACTGGTCGCGCGAGGCGCCCTTCACCCCCTGGAAGGGCGCCTTCGCCTTGCGAACGCGCGCAGTGTGTGATGATCGTTCGAGAAACAGCGGCGCACCGTCACCGTAGCCAGCGAACAGGGGAGGCACATACCCGTGAAAGGTCGGGTGCTCGTCGTCGACGACGACCTCGCCCTCGCCGAGATGCTCAGCATCGTCCTCAAGCAGGAGGGGCTCGAGGCGGCCCATGTGGCCGACGGCGCCGCCGCCATGGCTGCCTTCCGCGAGGTGCGTCCGGATCTGGTGCTGCTCGACGTCATGCTTCCCGGGCTCGACGGCATGGAGGTATGCCGTCGGATACGCGCGGAGTCCGGGGTGCCCATTGTCATGCTCACCGCGCGCACCGACACCGTCGACGTGGTCGTGGGCCTGGAGTCCGGTGCCGACGACTACGTCGTCAAGCCGTTCAAGCCCCAGGAGCTCATCGCCCGGGTCCGGGCCCGGCTTCGGCGCGGCGACGAGCCTGAGCCCGAGCGGCTGCAGATCGGCGACCTGCAGATCGACGTGGCCGGTCACTCGGTCACGCGCGACGGTGCCGCCCTGTCGCTCACCCCGCTGGAGTTCGACCTGCTCGTCGCGCTGGCCCGCAAGCCCTGGCAGGTGTTCACCCGTGAGGTGCTGTTGGAGCAGGTGTGGGGCTACCGACACGCTGGGGACACCCGCCTGGTCAACGTCCACGTCCAGCGGTTGCGCAGCAAGATCGAGCACGACCCGGAGCATCCGCAGATCGTCGTGACCGTCCGCGGGGTGGGCTACAAGGCGGGCCGGGTCTAGCCGATGAAGGTGGTGGCCGGTATCCGACGGGCCGGCGTGGCGCAGCTGGGCAGACTGACGCGCACCTGGCGCAGGTCCCTGCAGTTTCGCGTGGTCGCGACCACACTGCTGCTGGGGCTGCTGGTGCTAGGCCTGCTCGGTACGTATGTCTACCGCCAGATCGGCGAAGGCCTGGTCGAGGAGCGGCGTGTCGTCGCGTCGGCCGAGGCGCTGCAGCTCACCAAACGCGCCCAGCTGCAGTTCAACAGCACCGACCTGGTGGACTCGCAGGAACGACTGACCACGGCCGCCCGCGGCATCGTCCAGGAGCAGGCCGGCACCGAGCACTCCCGGTATGTCGTGCTGTCCCGGCTGGACACCAACCAGAGCTCGGTCACTGTGCCGGCGGTCCTGTCCGGGGAGGTCGGCCTGGCCGACATCCCGCCTGAGCTGCAGGAGCAGGTGGCGGCCGACGCCTCCACACAGCACGAGCAGATCGTGCCCATCAAGCTGTCGGGCCAGAGCGACCCCGTCGCATCGTGGGTCATCGGCCAGCAGATCGAGCTGCCGCGCGCGGGGATGTACGGCATCTACTTCGCCTATCCGATGGAGCGCGAGCGCGACTCGCTCGCCGTGGTGGGCCGGGCCTTCCTGTTCGGTGGGCTGGTCCTCATCGTGCTCATCGGCGTCATCGCCTACGTCGTCACCCGACTGGTCGTGACCCCGGTTCGCAGCGCCGCTGTCGTGGCCGAACGGCTGGCTTCAGGACGGCTGGACGAACGGATGGTCGCGCACGGCGAGGACGACCTGGCGACCCTCGCAACGTCGTTCAACGAGATGGCCGACGGCCTGCAACGCCAGATCGGCCAGCTGGAGGACCTGTCCCGGCTGCAGCAGCGCTTCGTCTCGGACGTCTCCCATGAACTGCGCACGCCGTTGACGACGATCCGGATGGCCGCTGATGTGATCCACGCATCGCGGGAGGAGTTCTCGCCGGCGGTCGCCAGGTCCGCCGAGCTGCTGCACGCCGAGCTCGACCGGTTCGAGGCGCTGCTCTCGGACCTGCTGGAGATCAGCCGGTTCGACGCCGGAGCGGCCGTGCTCGACGTGGAACCGACCGACCTGCGCCGGATCGTGGCACGGGTCGTCGATGCCTCGCAGGTCCTGGCCGATCGCCGGGGCAGCCGGGTCACCATGATCGACCCCGGCCACCCTTGTGAGGCGGTCATCGACCCTCGCCGGGTGGAGCGGATCCTGCGCAACCTGGTCATCAACGCCATCGAGCACGGGGAAGGGCGCCCGATCGAGATTCGCGTCAATGACAACGACACTGCGGTGGCGGTGTCAGTCCGCGACTTCGGCCTCGGGCTGCGGCCGGGGGAAGCGGGAATGGTCTTCAACCGGTTCTGGCGGGCTGACCCGGCGCGGGCCCGCACCAGCGGCGGCACGGGCTTGGGTCTCGCGATCGCCCTCGAGGACGCCCGGCTGCACGCCGGCTGGCTGCAGGCCTGGGGCGCACCCGGGGAAGGCTCGTGCTTCCGGCTCACCCTGCCACGGAGCGCCCAGACCCCGATCGCGCAGTCCCCCCTGCCGCTCGAGCCGGCCTCGCTGATCGCACCCGTCCAGGTTCCCGCCACCGCGGACGTGCCGGCACCGTGAGCCGCTTGCGTGCGGCTGCCGTGGCGGCCATGGTCGTGGTCGTCATCGCCTCCGGATTCGCGGCGTGCACGGGTTTGCCCGCCAGCAGCGGGGTCCTGGCCGGCCGCAAGGTCGACGAACGGGTGGCGCCGCAGGCCCGGGTCATCGTCCCGCCACCAGCTCCCGGGGCCTCCATGGAAGCTGTCGCCCTGGGGTTCATCAGGGCCGGGGCAGCGTTTCAGGAAGAGGACAACCAGGAGCCTGTGGGCCGGTCCTACCTGGCTCCCTCGTCCGTGGACCGATGGCGCCCGACGAGCCTGGTCACCGTCTTCGACCGGGATTCCGCACTGTCCGCGACCGTCCTCTCGCCCACCCAGGTCAAGGTGAGCACCCAGGCTGTTGCCGTGATCGACGGCGGGGGGCGCTACCGCGAGCTGGGCCCGCAGACCCCCGTCGAGGCCGTGTTCGACCTGGTGCAGGTTCAGGGTCAGTGGCGAATCTCGTTGCCGGAGAGCGGCTTCGGTACCTGGATCGACACCGACGACTTCGGGCTGCTGTTCGACGCGTATGCCGTGACGTTCCCCGCGGTGAGCGGGCGCCGGCTGGTGCCCGACGTGCGCTGGTTCGCCAGCGGACCACGTCTGCTCACCGCCCTGGCTCGCGCTGAGATCGGGGCCGTCCCGGAGTACCTCAGCGGTGCCGCCGAAAATGCCGTCCCGGACGGGACCAAGCTCGCCGTGGACGCCGTCGCCGTGCAGGACCAGATCGCCACGGTGGTGCTCTCCAGCCCGGCCAACACACCCGACGTGCAGCGCCGAAGGGCGATGTGGGCGCAGTTCGCGGCGGCGCTCACCCAGGTGCCCGGAGTGACCGGTGTCTCGCTGGAGGTGACGGGCATCGGGCGCATCGTCGTGCCCGACGCGCCGGGTGTCATCACCTCGCCCGACCAAGTCGGCTACAACGCCGTGGCGCCCACCGCTGCTCGGGTTGGTCTCCTGCGCCTGGGCGAGCGTCTCGTCCGGGTCGACCTCAGTCGGCTGGACGCCATCGACGCCGAACAAAGCGCTCCCACGAGCCCATCCGGTCGGCCCGAGCTGCCGAGCATCCCGGCGGGCTACACCGGCCTGGCCATGTCTGCCGACGGTTCGGACCTTGCGGCGGTGAGTGCCGATGCGACCTCGCTGAGCCGTTGGCACGGCACGGCCGCGGCGGCGGTCGAGGGGCTCGGCACGTCGCTGACCCGCCCGGCATACGAGGGGCAAAGCCGGCTGTGGGTTGCCGGACTCGGCTCCGACGGTGCCGCGCACGTGTGGTGGATCGACGCGACGAAGCCGAGCGGCGGGTCGGCCCACGTGGTCAACACGTCGTGGCTGCAAGGACGAGTGCCCCTGTCGATGGCGGTCTCACCCGATGCCAGCCGGGTCGCTCTCATCACTCGCGCGACGAGCGGAGGAGACACTCGCCTGGAGGTGTGCGGCATCGTCCGGGACCCGGCCGGTACACCCACCGCGCTGGCCAAGGGCTATCGGCAGGGCGAGCCGCTCACCCGCCTGGTCGACGCCACGTGGATCGACGACCGGACCATGGCAGCGCTGGCGTCGCTCCAGGACACCGACGCGGTCCGCGTCTTCACCGTTGACCTCGGCCAAGGCGTTGGCTTGCGCCGGGTCGGACTGAGCGACCCGACACTCGGCACGCCCGTGCCAGGGGCCAAGGCTGTGGTCAGTGCCGGGGGTAACCGCGGGTTCGCCGTCATGACGCTCGCTCCGAGCGTCGTGGTCCGGGCCGGCTCCACCTGGCGTCGCCTGGGCGCAGCGACCGAGCTGGCGGTGCCTTCGGCTCCCTGACTGTCCACATCCCCAGCCGGCTGCCCGCGTTCGTCCACCGCCTCCGGTGAGGGCTGGCGTCTGCCGGGGGAGCACGCGATGGTGCGCTAGTGAGCGTGCTGCACGTGTTCCGGCAAAGCGGCGCGGCCCTGCTGGACCTCGCGCTACCCCTACGCTGCGCCGGCTGCGACGCCGCCGGCTTCGCCTGGTGCCCCGGGTGCGCTGGCGAGCTCGACCGGCTCAGCCAGCGACCAAGCCTGGTTGCACCCACGCCCCCACCAGCTGGCCTTCCGCTGGTCGTCGCCGCAGCGCCCTATCGTGACGTCGTCCAGCGCGCCGTCGTGGCGTTCAAGGACGACGAGCGGCGCGACCTCGCGTCGGTGCTCGCCGAGCCCCTGGCTTCGGCGGTCAGACCGTTCGCGGCAGCAGTGGGCGCGCTCGCTGTGGTGCCCGCACCGAGCAGCGTGGCCGCCCGACGCAGGCGCGGTGACTCTCCGGTTGAGGTGCTCGGTGCACGTGCCGTCCGGCTGGTGCAGCCGCCGCCCCGCCTCGTACGTGCTCTTGTGGTCGAACGGGCAGTGGCCGACCAGGCCCGTCTGGACCGAGCCGAGCGAGCCGCCAACCTCCGCGGCGCGTATGCCGTCCGCCCCGGCCCCGTCGCCGGCCTCACCGGCATACCCGCCGTGCTCATCGACGACGTCATGACGACCGGTGCCACCCTCGCCGAGTGCGCGCGAGCACTGCGTCGGGCCGGGGTGAGCGTGGCGGGTGCGGCCGTCATCGCGGCCACGCAGCTGCGCTGGGCCACCGGGTCCGCGGCTTGGCCTGCGGAGCGGTTCGCGGGGGTGGCTGCCGACATGCCGCCAGATCCACCCCGCCTGGCAAGGGTCAGGCTGGCCGACTAGCCTGATACCCGAGGCCGCCCAGCAAGGAGGTACCCGTGGACATCGTCGTGACGGGCCGTCACATCCAGATATCCGACCGGTTCCGCGACCATCTGGACGAACGGCTCGCCAAGGTGTCCCAAATCGCCCCGAAGGTGTCCCGCGTCGATGTCGTCGTTACGCACGAGCGCACCACTCGCAAGTCCGAGTGCGTGGAGCTGACCTGCCGTGAGCGGGGCTCCGTCGTGCGAGCCGAGGCATGTGACGAGGACAAGTACGTCGCCGTCGACGTGGCCGTCGAGAAGCTGCTGGAGCGGCTGCGCCGAGCGAGCGGCAAGCGGCGCTCGGCGATCCGCGGGGGCCGCGAAGTCGCCGCACCGGCCGGCGTGGGCGACCTCGTCGCGACCGCGGACGCCGTGTTCCTGGAGGAGCCTGTCGACGACGCCCCTCCGGGACGCTTCGGCGCCGTGGGTGACTCCCCCATCGAGGTACGCGAGAAAGTGCACGTGAGCGCGCCGATGACCCTGGAGGAGGCGCTCAACCGGATGGAGCTGGTCGGCCACGACTTCTTCCTCTTCAGCGACAGCGAGTCCGGCCGGCCGAGCGTCGTCTACCGGCGCCGGGGGTGGTCCTACGGCGTCATCCACCTCGAGCCGGCGTCATCCACGGAGAACCCGACGTCCGCCTCGGAGAAGACGGTGCCAGCGGCTGAAAACACGGCATAGGTCCACTTGTGCCCTTTGGCGGCCGAAGGCAGGCTTGCTGACGTGAAACCGACCCGCGACGCTCCCGCGCCGATCCGTGTGCTCGTCGCCGACGACCACGTTCTGTTCCGTCGCGGGTTGCGGGCCATGCTCGAGATCGAGGGTGACATCGAGGTCGTGGGCGAGGCGGGCGACGGACTTGAGGCGGTCGCCCTGGCCGAAGAGCTTGCTCCGGACGTCGTGCTGCTCGACGTCCGGATGCCGCGCAGCACCGGAATCGAGGCGTGCCAGGCGATTCGCGACCGCGTGCCGGCCGCGAAGATCGTCATGCTCACCGGCTCCGACGAGGAGACCGACCTGTTCGAGGCGGTGCGGGCCGGTGCGAACGGGTATGTCTTGAAAGACGTGACCGGCGACCAGGTGGCGCTCGGCATCCGGGCCGTCCACTCCGGGGACTCGCTGATCTCGCCGTCGATGGCTTCCAAGCTGCTCGCCGAGTTCGCGGTGATGCGCCGGCGCGACAATGGCGAGGCCAACACCGCGGTGCCCAAGCTCACCGAGCGGGAGGTGGAGGTGCTCGGGCTCGTCGCCCGGGGGATGGGCAACCGCGAGATCGGCAAGGAGCTGTTCATCTCCGAGAACACCGTCAAGAACCACGTGCGCAACATCCTCGAGAAGCTGCAGCTGCACTCACGCATGGAAGCCGTGATGTATGCCGTGCGCCAGAACCTGATCGAGCCGCCGCGGGCATGAGCGCACCGTCCTCGCCGGCGTGACCACGCTGCTCGGCCAGGCCGCTCCCCGCACCCTCACGCTTGCCCAGGCTCGCCGGATCGCCCTGGCCGCACAAGGTTTCGCCGAGCCCAGGCCGCCGGCGGGCGCCGTGACGGTCCGCCACCTGCAACGCGTCATCGACCGGGTTGCCGTCGTGCAGGTCGACAGCGTCAACGTCCTCACGCGCAGCCACTACCTGCCGTTCTACTCGCGTCTCGGTCCGTACGACCGCACCCTGCTCGATCGGGCCCGCGACCGGCCACCCCGGCGGGTCGTGGAGTGCTGGGCGCACGAGGCGAGCCTGGTGTCCCCGGCGCTCTGGCCGCTCGTCGCCAGCCGCATGCGCGACCCCTCCACCCTCTGGAGTTCCATCCGACGCTTCGCCGAGCGCCAGCCCCAGCTGCTGGAGTCGGTATGCCGGGAGGTCGAGCTGCGCGGGCCCATGACAGCCCGCCAGGTCCAGGGCGCCCTCGAGCACGACCAGCCGCGCCGCACCGACCACTGGGGATGGAACTGGTCGGACGTCAAGATCGCCCTCGAGTACCTGTTCCGGGCCGGGCAGATCGCCTCAGCGGGACGGACCGCCCAGTTCGAGCGCCGCTACGCGGGGCTGGCCGCCGTCGCCCCGCCGCGCCATCGCGAGCAATGGCTCGACCAGACCGCTCGAACTGCGCCAGCGCAGACGACCCTCGAGCTGGTGCGGGTTGACGCCCGCGCGTGCGGAGTTGCGACCGAGGCCTGCCTCGCGGACTACTTCCGGATCGCGCGCGGGCCCGCGCGGCACGCGCTCGCAGGGCTCGTGGCGCAGGGAGAGCTCGAACCGGTGTCCGTGCGCGGCTGGGACCGGCCGGCATACCTGCATGTGGGTGCCCGGCGTCCGCGACAGCTGCACGTCGAAGCGCTGGTGAGCCCGTTCGACTCGCTCGTGTGGCAGCGCCAGCGCACCCAGGACCTGTTCGG
>JBIOUP010000212.1:0-7288 GCA_044867305.1 Dermatophilaceae bacterium | reverse complement strand
CGGCGGCCTCGCTGACGCCCAGCTTCGCCTTGCTGGCGACGAGCGTGAGCAGGCGTAGCGCGTTGTCCACCGACTCCAGGTAACGCATCGGCACCCGAGCTTTCTCCCCCGGAAGCCTATTCTTCCTGATGGAAAGCCGCCCGGCCAGAGCTGCTCTGCTCACGTCGATGGGAGGGTATGCGACGCGGTGGCGGAGCAAACCCTCCCATCGAGGATGATCTGGCGCGTCCGGGCCTCAGCCGGAGAAGCGGAACACCACCTGGGCCACGCAGGCCGGCCGGTCCAGTCCCTCGACCTCGACGCTCCCGTCGAAGGTGATCTCTTTCGCGCCGCCCTTGACCTGCTGGACGTCGACGATTGTCACGCTGAGCCGGATGTTCGAGTCCACCTTGACCGGGGCCGGGAAGCGGACCTTGTTGAGCCCGTAGTTGACCTTGGTCGTGACGCCGTCGCACTGCAGCAGGTCGGTGAACAGCGGCACGATGAGGGAGAGGGTGAGGTAGCCGTGCGCGATGGTCGTGCCGTAGGGCCCGTCCTTGGCGCGCTCAGGGTCGACGTGGATCCACTGCGGGTCGTCGGTCGCTTCGGCGAAGGTGTTGATGCGCTCTTGGGTGATCGTCATCCAGTCGGTCGAGCCGATGTCCTTGCCGATGAGGGACTCGAGGTCGTTGTAGTGAATGGACACGGACATGAGGCAAACCTTTCGACAGGATGAAACGGCGATGGGGTCAAGCCAGCTTGAGCAGCCTAGTGGCGTTGTCCTTGAGGATGAGCGGGCGGACCTGCTCCTTGATGTCCAGGGTGGCGAAGTCGGCCAGCCACCGGTCGGTGTCGATGACGGGGTAGTCGGAGGCGAACAGCACCTTGGTGCGCAGCATGTGGTTGGCGGCGGTGACGAGGTTGGGCGGGAAGTACTTCGGTGACCAGCCGGAAAGGTCGATGTAGACGTTGCCCTTGTGGGTCGCCACGGAGATCGCCTCGTCCTGCCACGGCACCGACGGGTGCGCCATGACGATCGGCAGGTCGGGGAAGTCGGCTGCGACGTCGTCGAGCAGGATCGGCTCGGACCGGCGCAGCTTCACCCCGCCGCCACCGGGCATACCGGCGCCGATGCCGGTCTGGCCGGTGTGGAAGAGGGCGGGGAGCCCGTGGCCCTGCAGCACCTCGAACAGCGGGTATGCCGTGCGGTCGTTGGGCGCGAAGTCCTGCAGGGCGGGGTGGAACTTCATCCCCTTGATGCCGTAGCCGTCGATCAGCCGCTCGAGCTCCTTGACCGCCGAACGCCCGCGAGCGGGGTCGATACAGGCGAAGGGAATGAGGATGTCGGAGTGGCGCGCCGCGCCCTCGGCCACGAACTCGTTGGGGATGCGCGGCTGCCCGTGGGACAGCTCGACGTCGACGGTGAAGACGACGGCGGCGATCTGGCGCTCGCGGTAGTGCAGGGCGATGTCGTCGAGTGTCGGCGTCCGCGGCGCCTTGGACTTGAAGTACTTGGCCGACCAGTCCAGGAAAGACTGCGGCAGTGCGGTATGGCCGTTGTCGTCGACCTCGATGTGGACGTGGAAGTCGATCGCCTTCAGGGCAGCGACGTCGATGCTCATGGCTCAGTTCTACTCGCCCGGCCTGCCAGCCTGACCAACGGGTGGACCGGCTAGCCGCGGCCTGCCGGCGGCGCGTCGTACCGTTGCCCCGGCGGGGCGTCGCGCATCTGGGCGGTGAGCCGGCAGGTGCAGACGCGATGCCCTTGGTCGTCGGTGACGACAATGTCGAACGAGCCGGTGCTGCGTCCCACGTGTAGCGCCGTCGCGACCGCGGTGACGAGCCCGGACCTGGCCGGGCGATGGTGCGTGGCGTTGATGTCGACGCCGACAGTGGCCTTTCCCGGGCCGGCCACGACCACCGCGAGCATCGAGCCGACGGACTCGGCCAACACAACCGAGGCACCGCCGTGCAGCAGCCCGTACGGCTGGGTGTTGCCCTCGACCGGCATCGTCGCCACCACGCGCTCCGGGCTGACCTCGGTGAACACGATCCCCATCCGGTCGTGAATCGTCCCTGTTGACACCGCGTTGAGCGCCTCCACGGTCGGCTCGATGTTCCAGTCGACGACGTCAGGCGGGGTGTCGGTCATGGGCCTTAGGCTGCCATACGTGGGCCGCCTCCTCCTGCTCGACGGGCACTCGCTCGCCTACCGGGCGTTCTATGCCTTGCCTGCCGAGAACTTCTCCACCCGCACCGGCCAGTTCACCAACGCTGTCTACGGATTCACGTCCATGCTCATCAACGTGCTGCGCGACGAGGAACCCACGCATGTCGCTGTCGCGTTCGACGTCTCGCGCCAGACCTTCCGCTCCGAGGTGTATGCCGAGTACAAGGCTGGGCGCTCCGCCACGCCGAACGAGTTCACCGGGCAGCTGCCGCTCATGCGTGAGATCCTCGACGCGTTGCGGATCCGATACGTCGAGCTCGACGGCTACGAAGCCGACGACGTCATCGCCACCTTGACCGCCCAGGCCCTCGCGGAGGACATGGAGGTCATCATCTGCTCGGGAGACCGCGACTGCTTCCAGCTGGTTTCCGACTCGGTGAGCATGCTCTACCCCGTTCGCGGGGTGTCGGAGGTGTGGCGCATGACCCCGGCGAAGGTGCTGGAGAAGTACGGTGTGCCTCCCGAGCACTACAGCGACCTCGCCGCGCTGGTGGGGGAGTCCTCCGACAACCTGCCCGGCGTGCCGGGCGTCGGGCCCAAGACCGCCGCCAAGTGGATCGACCAGTACGGCGGTCTGGACGGCATCGTCGCCTCCATCGACCAGATCACCGGCCGAGCCGGCAACGCGCTGCGCGAGCACCTCGACGGGGTGCTGCGCAACCGTCGGCTCAACCAGCTGGTCCGCGACCTGCCGCTCGATGTGACCATCGCCGACATCGAGCGTCAGCCCTGGGACCGCGAGCAGGTGCACCAGGTCTTCGACGCCCTGGAGTTCCGGGTGCTGCGCGAGCGGCTGTTCTCGACCTTCGAGGCGACGCCGCAGGAGGCCGAGTCCGGCTTCGAGGTCGACGGGCAGGTACTCGACAGCGAACGCGTGCCGGGCTGGCTCGTCGAGCACGTCCAGGACGGGCAGCGCACCGGCATGCACGTCGTCGGCATCTGGGGGCGAGGCACCGGCGATGCGCGCGGGCTGGCTCTGGCGACCGAGGCCGGGCAGGCGGCATACCTCGAGGTGGCCGACCTCGATGAGAAAGCGGAGAACGCGCTGGCCGCGTGGCTGGCCGACCCCGCATACCCGAAGGCGCTGCATGACGCCAAGGGCCCGATGCAGGCGCTCACCGCTCGCGGCTGGACACTGGGCGGGCTCACGAGCGACACCGCGCTCGCGGCATACCTGGTCAAGCCTGACCAGCGCGACTACGACCTGGCGGACCTGTCCTTGCGCCTGCTGCGTCGCGAGCTGCGCGGGGAGACGACCGACACCGGGCAGGGCGTCCTCGACTTCACGGGTGAGGACACTGCCGCCACGCAGGCCATGGTTGCCGCCCGGGCCGTCGCCGATCTCGCCGGCGCCTTCGACCTCGAGCTGGAGCGCACCGAAGGCACCGCGCTGCTGCGCGACGTGGAGCTCCCGCTCATCGACGTGCTGGCCCGGATGGAACGCGCCGGCATCGCTGTGGACGAGGCTGCCCTGGCCTCGTTGGAGGCCGACTTCGCCGCTGCGGTATGGGAGGCACAGGAGGATGCGTGGGAGGCGATCGGGCGTCGCGACGTCAACCTCGGCTCGCCCAAGCAGCTGCAGGAGGTGCTCTTCGACCAGCTGGGGCTGCCGAAGACCAAGCGGACCAAGACCGGCTACACCACGGACGCCGACGCACTGACCGAGCTGTACGCCAAGGAGCCGCATCCGTTCCTCGAGGCGCTCCTGCGTCACCGGGACGCAGCGCGGCTGCGGGTCACCGTGGAGGGGCTGCTCAAGTCGCTCGCTGAGGACGCGCGGATCCACACGACCTACCTGCAGACCATTGCCTCGACCGGACGGTTGTCCTCGACCGACCCCAACCTGCAGAACGTCCCGATCCGCACGGAGGAGGGTCGGCGGATCCGCGAGATGTTCATCGTCGGCGAGGGCTACGAGCTGCTCATGTCGGCCGACTACAGCCAGATCGAGATGCGTGTCATGGCGCACCTGTCCGGCGACGAGGGGCTGATCGAGGCCTTCCGCACCGGGGAGGACCTGCACTCGTTCGTGGCGGCCAGAGTCTTCGGTGTCCCGGCCAGCGAGATCACCCTCGCGATGCGCTCGAAGATCAAGGCGATGTCCTACGGGCTGGCCTACGGCCTATCGGCCTTCGGGCTGTCCCGGCAGCTGGCGATCTCGACCACCGAAGCCAAGGAGCTCATGGACGAGTACTTCCTGCGATTCGGCGAGGTCCGCGACTACCTGCGCCGGCTCGTCGACGACGCCCGCCGCACCGGTTACACCGCCACCATGCTGGGGCGGCGGCGTTACCTGCCCGACCTCACGTCCGACAACCGCCAGCGCCGGGAGATGGCCGAGCGGATGGCGCTCAACGCGCCGATCCAGGGGTCGGCGGCCGACATCATGAAGGTCGCCATGCTGCACGTGGACGGCGCCCTCCGGGAGGCCGGCGCACGCTCGCGCATCCTGCTGCAGGTGCACGACGAGCTCGTCCTGGAAGTCGCCTCTGGCGAGCGTGCCGAGCTCGAGGCGCTGGTCCGCCGCGAGATGGGGTCGGCCGTCAAGATGGACGTGCCGTTGGACGTCAGCATCGGGGTGGGCCGCTCCTGGCATGAGGCGGCGCACTGAGAGGCGAGCTCAGGCGAGCGGCCAGGAAATGCCGTCAACGTGGCTGCACATCGGCGTCCTCCGCCTCTTCGCGAGCGGCAGGGGACCAGCCACAACAGGGCGCCTAGCGCTTCTCCAGCACCAAGATGAGCGTGCCCGGGATGAGCGCACCTCGGCGCGGCGACCAGGCACCCCAGGTCAGCTCGTTGCTCGGTGGCCACTCCGGCTCGACCAGATCCACGATGGTCAGGCCGGCAACAACAGCCTCGCGCACTCGGTCGCCCACAGTGCGATGGTGCTCGACGTAGGTCGCCTGACCCTGCCCGTCCTGCTCCACGTACGCCCGGCGGTCGAAGTAGGAGAACTGCACCACGAGGCCGCCCTCGCCCGGGTCGTCAGGCAACGTCCAGCGCAGCGGGTGTGTGGTCGAGAAGACGAAGCGGCCCCCCGGGGTGAGCACCCGGCATACCTCGCGCATGAGGGGTCCGGAGTCCGCGACGAAGGGGACGACCCCGTATGCCGTGAACACGACCTCGAAGCTGGCGTCGGCAAAGGGCAGGGCCAGCCCATCGCACTGCAGCAGCGGCACCTGTCGGCGTGGGTCGTCGATGCCCGCGTTGATGGCGCGGGCCTTGGCGAGCATGCCCCTGGACAGGTCGCTGGCGACGACCTCGCCGCCCTCGGCGGCAACCCAGCGTGAGCACTGTCCGGCGCCCGCACCGATCTCGAGGACCCGGCGGCCTGACAGGGGGCCGAGCAGCCGGGCGTCGGCCTCACGCAGTCCCTCCGGCCCCCAGACGAAGTCGGAGTCGCCGAGGAAGCCGCCGTGTTCGGCGTAGTAGCTGCCCGCTTCGGCGTCCCACCAGGCCCGGTTGGCGGCGAGGGTCTCGGCCTGGCTCGCCTGGCGGCGCTGCACGCTGGGCTCCATGGCGGCCATTGTCCGGTATGGCGGATGGCACCGATCGCCTTGGGGTACGCCGCTGCCCTGCTTGGGCCGGCAGCGGCGGGCTCGGGTACAGCCGGCCAGTCACCGCGGTCAACGGACGTTCTGGCGGCGGACACCGATCACTGCAGGCTCGTCGCCGTCTGGCTGGGCGACGAGCAGCATGGCCACCCACGGCAGGCGCAGCTCCTTGTCGCCAGGACGGGTTTGGTACAGCTTGTCCCATCCCGGGTTCCACGTCATCCGCGAGTTGGGAGTCAGTGACGTGCTTTTGGAGACGCAGCTCAGGCTCATGGCCATGAGCGACACCGAGCCGGCTCGCGACACCCGAATCGCTTCGGAAACGCCGGACTGGCTCGACGATGGAGAGTACAACGCGCATCCCAGTGTCCGGCTGACGTCCTCTGTCGACTCGACCGCCTTGGCTCGCAGCTCTGCGGCGGACCTCAGCTGCACGCCTGGAGGAGCCTGCCCACTGGTCAGAAACTCGGCGAGCTGATAGCCGAGCTGGGTGCCGGCCTGCTGCTGGGCGGATGTGGCCGGTGCGCCGGCACCGTCCTGGGGCAGGCCGGCGCGGTCGACTGACACATGGTGCGACATCAACCAGGGGGCTCCCGCTGCGGCTTGCTCGAAGACCGCGACCTCGACGTCGGGTTGCGGACTCGGGCTCGCCGACGGCGCGGAGGTGGCGTCGGATGTCGTGACCGCCGTCGGCACCGCTTGCGTCGTTGGAATGGCGGGTGGGTCCTGGCGTCGTGCCACGGCCCCGATGACCCACTTCGGGTGGGACGCCGGCGGGTCGCCGAACTGCTGCACGGGTTCCAGCATCACCTGACCCGACTGCGCGGGGATCGCCAAAGCCTCCCGAGCTCGAGTCGCGAAGACGTCGCCCTCCAGGAGCGCTGCCGTGTCAGCGGTGTTCCACAATGATGAGTCGTATCGATGGGACGCCTCGATGGCGGCGTTGTTCCGGGCGTTGTAGTCGGGAAGAATCTGGGCGAGCAGGCTCGGGGGCGGCGGTCCAGGCTCTTGGCTGGGCTGCGTGCACGCGGCGGTGACGAGCGCAAAGAGAGTCAAAAGGAACCAAACTAAGGCAATCGAACGCTTCATGACGCGATGCTATGGAACCTCGCCCCGGTGTGCTCGGTGCGGGCGCTGCGCTGTGGAAAACCTCGCTCGCCCATGCCCGTCTGCGAGGGCAAGGACCGCCCTGCGTCCGCGGAGTCCTTGGGCCCGTGCGGCGGGCCAGGCGCCAGGGGTCAAGCAGCGGCGGTCGTGCTTTGCTCCCAACCGCGCAGACCGGTAGCCTGATTGCGGTGCCCTGAGGGCATTGTTGCGGGCTGCCCTGGGGCCGCCTCCAAACACCCCGTCCAAAGCGGCGCACTCTTGCCTGGTGTGCGTCCCCGATCCACGCAGAACGTTCGGAGTCCCTCCTACATGACAATAAGCACGGTCGACAAGACCGCCCCTCAGGTGGCCGTCAATGACATCGGCTCTGAGGAAGACCTGATCGCCGCGATCGACGCCACGATCAAAGACTTCAATG